>JBKBSS010000068.1:0-12597 GCA_046291385.1 Emticicia sp.
CGGTATGTCTGTATTGGTAAACCTTATAAAAGGCAAAGGGGGCATAAAATATCCCCCGATGAACCCAAAACAACTTTTGCTGTGACTAAAAAAGTGAATTTCTTAGTTTAGTCTGCGATTTCTCCAAATTTTGCGACTATGGCAATAGTCAATATGACTATAAGTACTTCAAGCTGACACAATACACTCATAATCAAGTACTTGCAACAGAAACTATTTACAAAAAATGCAGATTTTATTCACTTTTAATTTCTTTAAATCAATAAATCTAATTTTACCTGCTCGGAATCCCAACTATTTACCCTTAAATAATTCCCACCATTCGGCATAATTGAATCAAAGCAGTGGTATCTCTCATACCCGTACGGGCAAGCATATTTCGACGATGGTTGTCAACGGTATTCGGACTAATTTTCATCCGAAGAGCAATTTCCTTAGTATCCAAACCTTGCGAGATGTGTTGTAATACTTCTCGTTCTCTTTCAGAAATTATTTCATTATCAATCGTCCGTTCTTCATTTGAGTAATAGACAAATATTTTTTTATTTTCTTTGCCAAAAACTCCTCTGATACAATAATCATCTCCTTTGACAAGGTGCGTAACCTCTTGAATCGACATCATAATGACAGTGGGGTTTTTCTGGGCATTAAACTCAATCGGAATAATATTTAGGTGCCAACGCATACTACGACCATCTTTATGATATAATCGCATTCCCCAAGCACTAATAAACTGTCGGGATTTGTATTCAATCGGTATATTTTTCTCAATGTTCAAAATCCAAGAAACAAGGACACTCATAAACGAACACTGTTTGGAAGCAAACATCGTTATAAATTTCAACAGGATATTATCACCAAACTCGGCGGAGGTATATCCTGTATATTTCAGCACACTACCACTTACCTGAATCACCCTGAGTTGCTTTACATCTATTAGAAAAGTTAAGTTTCCTTGTTGATTATTGAGCAAGTTGATAAGCCCTGATTTTTCAAGATACTTTTTATCGTCTATCTTTACATCTTCAGGATAAAATCGCTCCAGTGTTTCGTAGAGTTTTCTTAAAATATTTTCTATTTCTCTATGCAACTCCAAGATATTTATTTCTTGTAATACTAATACTTAATACAAACTACGATATTTTTTTAATATACCTTTATTTTTATGGTAAAAATTCAAAAAACACTTGAAATAATTAAATACACTGTAAACTAAATAGATTTAATTTTCGTAGAGCAAGCTCGTCGGCAACACTCGGCCGATGCCGTCCGATTTTTAAGTTATTCCTCGTGTCGCAGGGAACAATTTAAAAATCGGAGGACCGACGCCATTGTTCTACAACTCAGACTATAAAAATTTCAAAGAAACTTAACTAACAGTGTATTTATTTTATGTATTAATGTTGCTTTAAACACTTTAATCGACAATTAACAAACTTATATGACCAAAACATCTTCTAAAATACTTTGCATTCTTTTTCTGGGTATCTGCTTTTATTTTCCATTTTTGGGAGGAGTTCACCTCTTTGATTGGGATGAAATAAATTTTGCCGAATCGGCCAGAGAAATGATTCTTACAGGCAATTATAGCCGTGTACAAATTGATTTTAAGCCTTTCTGGGAAAAACCTCCACTATTTTTTTGGATGCAAGCAGCAGCGATGCACCTTTTTGGCATCAATGAGTTTGCGGCACGCTTCCCGAATGCCTGCATTGGAGTTCTTACTTTGTTGACGTTGTTTTTAATCGGCAAAAAACTCAAAGATAATACGTTTGGTTTTATCTGGGCTTTGATGTATCTGGGAGCATTCACGCCGCACCTTTACTTCAAATCTGGTATCATTGACCCTACCTTCAACTTGTGTATTTTCTTGGGTATTTACTTTTTTTTTAGAGCAAAAACTGACCTAAAAAAATCTATGACAAATACACTTTTTGCTGGTATATTTATCGGGCTGGCAATTCTCACAAAAGGGCCTGTTGGAGGGCTTATTTGGGGATTGACGGTGTTTTTTTATTTTCTTACCATAAGATTCAAACAATTTATTAGTTGGAAAGAAACATTGGTTTTTGGAATAAGTTGTGTGCTTGTGGCCTCCATTTGGTTTGCCAACGAGTTAGTCAATAATGGTTTTTGGTTCATCAACGAATTTATTACTTATCAAATTAGACTTTTCAGCACGCCCGATGCTGGGCATGGACAACCTTTCTATTATCATTTTGTGGTGGTGTTGATTGGCTGTTTTCCGATTTCGATTTTTGCGATTCGGGCTTTCACTTACAATCATGCAAAAATTGATAATGCTTTAACCGAACTGACCGCTTTCGTGCCGTGGATGAAAACTACTTTTTGGGTAGTTATGATTTTGTTTAGCATCGTTACGACCAAAATTGTGCATTATTCGTCGATGGTTTATTTCCCTGTGTCGTTTTTGGCCGCTAAATTCCTCTACGATTGGCTCAATGAACGTGCTACTTGGACTCAATGGGTGAGTTTCGGACTTCTTTCTATTGGCTTTGTTCTGTCTTTAGTCTTAGCGGCAGTGCCTTTCGTGGGAATGCACACGCAAGAAATTATTCCTTATATCAAAGACCCATTTGCCGTAAAAAATCTCGAAGCGGCGGTTGAGTGGCACATTTACGAAATGTTTATAGGCATTATTTACTTCGCTGTCATTATTCTTGCGGTCGTTTTTATACGAAAACAGAGCAAAAAGGCTTTTATTTATACACTTTCGTTGGCTACGGCGGTTTGTCTGTTTTTGTTCGGGGCAATTGTCGTACCAAAAATCGAGCGTTATACGCAAGGTGCAGCAATTGATTTTTATGAATCGAAACGTGGACAAGATGTATATATTCATGTGCTGGGTTTCAAAAGTTATGCTCATTTATTTTATTTTCAGAAACCAGTTTCAAAAATTTCGGCAGAAAAAGGCGAGGCTTATGAAGATTGGCTTTTGAATGGAAATGTTGATAAACCCGTGTTTTTTGTAACGAAGTTTGACCGCTACGAAGAATACCGAAATCACCCAAATTTGGAGTTGATTAAAGAAGAAAATGGATTCGTATTTTTAAAACGCCGAAGTACTGTCCAAAACTTGTTTTTGAAATAAAATTTGAAAATTAAGAAGATTTAGCAAACTTTGACCATAAAAACATTAACATTGACAAAAAACTCAGCATATTTACTGGTTATCGACGTTGGCAATACGGATGCCACTTTCGGGATTTTCGATGGCGAAAACCTCTTGCATAACTTTAGGATTAAATCGCTTAAAGATGAAAACTACGTTTACTTTGAATATCGTTTTCGTCAGTATTTTCTCGAAAACAATCTTCGCTTTGCCGATGTCACCAAGGTTGTCTTGAGCAGCGTTGTACCTCCGCTCACGCCCGTTTTTAGGTCATTGATTCAAAACTTGTTTGGTTTAGAACCAATCATTGTCAATGCTTATATTTTCCCTTCTTTGACTGTTTCGATTGATAATCCCGATGAAATTGGGAGCGATTTGGTGGCAAATGCCGTGGCAGCCTACACAAAATACGGAAGAAACTGCGTAGTGGTTGATTTCGGAACGGCACTTACTTTCACGGTAGTTTCGGAAGACGGAAAAGTACTGGGGGTTTCGATTGCCCCTGGTTTACGCACGGCCGTGAAGGCTTTGTTTTCAAATACTGCTCAGTTACCCGAAGTTCCGCTCGAATTACCTACTTCAGTGCTTGGCAAAAACTCGGTTCACGCCATTCAGTCGGGCATTTTGTGGGGCTATGAAGGTTTAGTAAAAAACATGATTCAGAAAGTGAGAGCCGAACTCGGCGGCGATTGTATTGCCATTGCTACGGGCGGACTTTCTTCGATTATTTCGACGCTCAAAGATGAATTTGTAGAAGTAAACCGAGAATTAACTTTGGAAGGGCTGAGGATTATTGGAGAAAATAGTAATTAAGGTACAAAACGGCGAAGTTTTTTTAATAATTCATTAATTCAACTTTGTGCCTTTGATACTCTGTGCCTTTGTACCTAAAATAATAATAATATGAAATTAGATAAAAGAGCAATCACAAAATTTATAAAAGCTGCCCTTGCCGAAGACGTAGGCGATGGCGACCACACTTCGCTTTCAACAGTTCCAGCCGATGCGATGGGCAAAGCAAAGCTTTTGGTAAAAGATGAAGGAATTTTGGCGGGTGTTGATTTGGCCAAAATGATTTTCAAAATCGTTGATAAAGACTTAAAAGTGCAGGTTCTCATCAAAGATGGTAAGCCTATCAAATACGGTGATATTGCTTTTTATGTAGAAGGCCGTGACCGCTCAATTCTGACCGCCGAACGTTTGGTACTAAACTGTATGCAACGCATGAGCGGAATTGCAACCACAACCAAGCAAGTGGTAAAACTACTGGAAGGTACAAAAACAAAGGTTCTGGACACTCGAAAAACAACGCCTGGTTTCAGAATGATTGAAAAATGGGGCGTGCAGATTGGCGGCGGCGTAAATCACCGTTTTGGTTTATTTGATATGATTTTGATAAAAGATAACCACGTTGATTATGCAGGAGGTATCAAAAACGCCCTCAATGCCGCTCACGATTATCTAAAATCGACTGGCAAGAATTTACCGATTGAGATTGAAGTACGTAATGTTACCGAACTCCAAGAAGCCCTCGAAATTGGTGGCGTCGTGCGAATTATGCTTGATAATTTTAGTTACGAAAATATCCGTGAAGCCATCAAAATTGTTGATGGCCGTTTTCCGTTAGAAGCATCGGGCAATATTTCGCCTAAAAACGTAAGAGAATATGCCGATTGTGGCGTAGATTATGTGTCGATGGGCTACCTGACGCACTCCGCTAAAAGCTTGGATTTGAGCTTGAAGGCAGTGAAATGAAGTAATTTGGATTAATAACTTCAAGTCGTTTCTCAAAAAATAAGCATCCTTTGATTATTGTAGCAACCTGTTTCAACAAGTAAAGATTCATAAACAAGAAAGCTCTTTTGGCATACCAAAAGAGCTTTCTTAGTATCGACTATAGACTATCACTTTATTTCCATCGCCATTTTCACGGCGTTGTAAGCATTTACAATGCCGCCCGTGACTGATAAATCTTCAAACTTCACAATTTCTTCTGAACCTGGTTTTTTCACTCTCAAATCTGGTACTTTCACCGATGATTCTAAGATAATTTTTTTGATTTGAGCCGCCGTAAGATTCGGGAAATATGATTTCAATAACGCCGCAACGCCCGCAGTTGCTGGCGAAGCCATACTTGTTCCACTTTTCTCTTCGTATTTTGAACCTGGAACAGTTGAATAAATGTCAACCCCAGGAGCAAAAACATCCACGCTTTTCTTGCCATAATTACTAAATGTAGCCACAGCATCAGCATCGGGCTTCCACGATAAAGCACCCACCGAAATCCAATTTTCGGCTACGCTACCATTTGCATAAGTATCGGTCGGAAAATGTACATCTACGTCAGTATCTAAATTATCATTTCCTGCCGCCGCAATCAATAAAACGCCTTTTGAGATTGCATATTTTACGGCTTCGTCCACCCATTTTTTCTCTGGCGAATATTTCTTACCAAAACTCATATTGATAATTTCTGCACCATTATCGGCTGCATAACGAATGGCATTTGCTACATCTTTGTCACGCTCATCGCCATCAGGCACAGTACGCACAACCATTAATTGCACATCGTTGCACACACCCATAATTCCCAAACTATTATTGCGATTTGCCCCCACAATTCCTGCTACGTGCGAGCCGTGCATGGCATCTGGACCAGTTACTTCATTATTGCCATATTCGCCGTATTCGAGTTTTTTTGGGCTATCTCCTATTACTTTACGAGCATCAAAATCAAGGTTATAGTTATATTTTAATTCACTTTCAAAATGTTCGGCAGCTTCTTTGATGTCAGCACCCGTTGCTCCCAGTTCAATAAATTTTTCGAGGGTTTTCTTGGCTGCTCTTACTTTGCGGTCGGCTTGGCTTTCATCAATGCCTTTGATGGCTGCTTGCGTAAGGTTTTCAACTTTTAGATAATCTTTCAGAATCTTTTCTGACTCTACGTAATTTGCGTAAAGTTGTTTGTAAAATGGCGTAGATTGCTCATTTTCAGCTTTTTTCTCGTCATATTCTTTTTGTAAAGTCTGTAATAATTCGTAGTTAGCTTTGTTTTTACGAATCAATTTTTTCGATGGTTTATCGCCAAATTTATCTTTCAATTGTTTCAAAACTCTGGTCATTTCGAGTTGTTCGTGATGCACATCAGTACCATCTTTTCCACCCAGAAAATCCCAACCGTTAATATCATCAACGAAACCATTTTTGTCGTCATCTTTGCCATTTCCAGCTATTTCTTTGGCATTTACCCAAAGTTTATCTTTCAAATCTTCGTGGTTTACATCAGTTCCACCGTCAATAATTGCCACCACGACTGGCTTAGATTTTTTATCTTTCAGCAGCTCGTTATAGGCACGCTCTACACTCATTCCACGAACACCATCTTTCTCAAAATCAAGGTTAAACCAATTAAGTTTAGTTTTTAGTTCTTGTGCATTTGTTTGAAGAAGAAACGAGGAAATTAAAATCGAAAAAAGGATTTTTTTCATTAGCATAAGTTTTGTTTTTGAGAAAAGTGTACTTCAAAATCCTGTAAGGTCTGAAAAAAGACGGAGCCACCCAGACCTTACAGGTTTGGTAAATTAACTGCGAATTAAACGAATAAGTTTGATATTTATTTAAGAACCTTCGTCTATTTGCGGAACACCGACCGCTTGAAAGGCTTTCTGAAAATCGGCTATTAAGTCCTCAATATTTTCGATACCGACCGAAATACGCAATAGATTTTCGGGACTGGTTGAATGAATACCTTCGACGGAAAAACGGTGTTCGATTAAACTTTCAACACCACCCAAACTCGTAGCGTGCTTGAATAGTTTCAGCTTCGATGCCAATTCCATGGCTTCTTTTTGTCCACCTTTCACCAAAATCGACATCATTCCGCCGAAACACGGAACGCCGTCCGCACCTTGCATCTGTTTCTTTGCAACTTTATGGTATTCGTTCGATTTCAGTCCAGGGTAATTTACTTTTTCGATTTGTGGTTGGGCTTCTAAAAAAGTAGCCAATTTCATAGCATTTTGAGCATGAACTGGCATTCTGATGGCATAAGTCGATAAACTTCGGCTCAATAACCAACAATCAAATGGCGAAGGAACAGCACCGCCAACGGTTTGGAAAGTGCGGATTTTACTCGCTAAATCGCTTTGTGATGAATTAGGAGGTAATATAACAACACCACCCAAAATATCAGAATGACCGCCAAAATACTTTGTTGTTGAGTGCATAACCAAATCAACACCCAACTCAAAAGGCCGAGTAAAAAAAGGTGTCGCCCAAGTATTATCACAAGCTACTAAGATATTTTTGGCTTTGGCTATTTTCACAACCGCCTGAATATCAGTAATTTTCAAACTCGGATTCGATGGCGTTTCTATCCAAATCAGTTTTGTGTTTTTCCTAATCGCTCGTTTGATTGCACCCAAATCGGTCATATCAACGGCTGTGCAAGTCAGCCCGAAATTGGCATAGAGATTATCAATGATTACCTTTGTATTATAATAAATATCATCGGGCAAAATAATGTGACTATTTCCCCCCAGCGAATGAAAAATGCTCATCGTGGCGGCTTGCCCCGATGCAAAAGCAATGGCTTCGCTCCCGCCTTCGAGAGCAGCCAGTTTTTCTTCTAAGGCTCGTCGATTGGGGTTTGAGGCACGGGTGTAAATATCTCGACCTTCTACGATACTGCCATCGGCGGCACGCTCAAAGGTAGTAGAAAGAATCAGAGGAGAAACGACTGCCCCCGTCGTTGGGTCGCCATGATTTCCTGCGTGAATAGCAAGAGTTTCGATTTTCATTTTGTAATTTTGTGTTATTAAGGTTTACAAATATAAGTAAAAGTAAAGGATAATTTTCAAAGACGACTTCTACAAGGAAGGCTTCGCTTGGAGCGAAGCCTTCCTTACCACTAAATATATGAAACTCAATATCATCAAAATCGGAGGAAATGTGATTGATAACCCTCGCTCATGTAAACAATTTCTTGAAGATTTTGCCGCCCTCGAAGGTGCAAAAATTTTGATTCACGGCGGAGGAAAAGTTGCCACAAAAATTGCGGTCAAACTCGATGTAGAAACCAAAATGGTTGATGGCCGCAGAATTACAGATTTGCCCATGCTCGAAGTAGTTACGATGGTTTATGGCGGACTCGTAAACAAGCAAATTGTGGCACAATTACAGGCTCTCGGCTGTAATGCTCTTGGTCTTACGGGGGCTGATGGTGGCGTAATTTTAGCAAAAAAACGTGCCGTAAAAGACATTGACTACGGCTACGTAGGCGACGTAGAAAAGGTTGATAGTAAACTGATTAACATTTTTTTGCAAAATAATCTAACGCCTATCTTTGCTCCGCTAACATTTGATAAAGAAGGAAATATGCTCAATACAAATGCCGATACGCAGGCTTCGTCGGTGGCGGTAGCAATGGCCGAGCAGTATAAAGTAAATCTAATTTATTGTTTCGAGAAAAAAGGTGTACTTTCAAACCCAGATGATGACGATTCGGTGATTCCGCAGCTTACGCCAAGCATTTATGCCGATTATAAAGCTTCAGGAGCAATCAATGCGGGTATGATTCCAAAACTTGATAATGCCTTTGCGGCACTTCAAAAAGGCGTTGCGAAAGTAACAATTTGCCATGCCGATGAACTAAAACAAGCAGTTGCCGAAGGCACAAGAGGAACACAGATAATTCTGTAAGTCCACGGTCAACAGGTGGTGGTCAACAATATAAGCTATAACTATTTTCAGCAATGTCGAAAGAGAAAAAAAATCATTCACTCATTCGCTCATTCAATCATTCAACATTGTATTTATGCTTCAAAATTCAGAATTAGTACAGACACTTACCAAGGATGCCATTGAGCTTCTGAAAGATTTAATCCAAACCGAGTCTTTTTCTAAGCAAGAAGATGATACGGCAGCGATTCTCGAAGAGTTTTTCCGTGAAAGAAACATTCCTTTTCACCGTAAAAAGAATAACATTTGGGCGAAAAACAAGCATTTTGATGCTTCAAAACCAACAGTTTTGTTAAATTCTCACCACGATACCGTAAAACCAAATCCATCTTGGACACTCAATCCGTTGAATCCATTGGTGAAAGAAGGTAAACTTTACGGACTCGGCAGCAATGATGCAGGTGGTTGTTTGGTTTCGTTGATTGCCACGTTTTGCTATTTTTATTATCGAAACGATTTGAAATATAATGTCGTAATGGCGATAAGTGCCGAAGAAGAAATTTCGGGACGAGATGGCCTCGAAATTTTAGTGCCTGATATGCCCGAAATTGAGTTTGCGATTGTGGGCGAACCAACCCAAATGCACTTAGCCGTTGCCGAAAAAGGACTTTTGGTTTTGGATTGCATTGCTCACGGAAAATCAGGTCATGCGGCTCGTGACGAAGGCGAAAATGCACTTTATAAAGCGATAAAAGATATTGCATGGTTTCAGAATTATAAATTCCCGAAAGTTTCCGAAAATCTTGGGCCAATCAAGATGAGCGTAACCATGATAAATGCAGGTTCACAACACAATGTTGTGCCTGATACTTGCAAATTTACGGTCGATATTCGAGTAACTGAGCAATATACTTTGGAAGAAATTACGGATGTTGTAAAGAAAAACATCGAAAGTGAAGTTGTGCCTCGTTCGATTCGTTTACGTCCATCAAGCATTCCGAAAGAACATCCGATTGTGCAAGCAGGAATTTCGATGGGGCGAAATACTTACGGCTCACCAACTACTTCTGACCAAGCTTTACTTGATTGTCCATCCCTGAAAATGGGGCCTGGCGATTCGGCTCGCTCGCACACAGCCGATGAATATATTTACCTTGAAGAAATAGAAGAGGGCATAAAATTATATATCACAATGCTTAGTAAAGTAATAATTTGAGCAGACAAATAACCACAATAGACACAAGAATAAACTTGTGTCTGTTGTGTCTCTATTGAGTCCATTGTGGTAAAAAACAAATACATCCATGAGCATCATTTACTACATTCTTGCCTTTCTATGTGGCGTTACGAACAGCACGCAGTCGGGTGTGAATGCTGAATTACGGAAATCTATCAATAATCCCATCTATGCAGCTATTATTTCGTTTGCATCGGGCTTGGTTGCATTGATTTTAATAACACCTTTTTTTAAAGAATCGGTGCCAACACTGGCAACCTTAAAATCGTTGGAATGGTGGAAACTAACGGGTGGAGTTTTGGGTGCTTTTTTCGTGACGACCGTTATTTTGAGTGTTCAGAAAATCGGTTCGGCAAATTTGATTTGTTTGATTGTGGCGGGGCAATTATTGACCGCCATGCTACTCGATCACTACGGACTTTTGGGTTTCAAACTGCACCAAATCAATGGCTGGCGAATTGCGGGCGGATTGCTAATTGTGGCGGGCGTTTATCTAATCGTTAAGAATTGATTTCACGACAAACATCACTTTTTCGGTAGCACCGATGTTTTGCAAGACATAATTCTGCGAAATTTTATCAGTTTCTTCCTTTTTTGCTTCGGTTGAGCGTAAATCTTTTAATATTTCACCCAAATCGTCGGTTGAGGCGACGGCATAAGCTCCACCCAATTTGACCAAATCAACTGCTTCTTGAAACTTATGATAGGCTTTATTGCCAAAGAAAATCGGCATTCCGAAAGTGGCGGCTTCTAAGATATTGTGTAGCCCTTTTCCGAACGAACCACCAATAAAAGCAAAATCAGCGTATTGATAAAGCGATGAAAGCATTCCGATATTATCAATGATAAGTACCTGATAATCAGTTAGTTTTGTGTCGGATTTCACTTTCGAAAAACAAATACTTTTTGATTCAATTTGCTTTTGCCAAGCGTTTATTTCTTCTTGATGAATCTCGTGCGGAGCGATAACGAAAGTTAATGATGAATCGTTTTTAAGTGAATTTATCAACGGAATCAAAATTTCCATATCAGTTTGCCAAGCCGAACCTACCATAAATATTTGTCGATTTGCCTTAAATTGAGCCGCAATTTCTATATCTTTTTTTGCATCCACGATTTGTTTTACACGGTCGAAACGAGTATCGCCTGCGAGTGTAATTGGTTGAATATCAATGCTTTTCAATAAATCAAAAGACGTTTGATTCTGAACTAAAATATGTTTAAATTTCGTCAGAACTTCTCTATAAAATCCACCATAAGGCTTGAAAAACCATTGATTTGGGCGAAAAATGGCCGAAAACGAAACTACTGGAATCTGATGTTTTTCGAGTTCGGTCAGATAATTTCTCCAAAACTCATATTTCACAAAAAAGACAATCGAAGGTTTTACGATTTCTATAAACTTTTGAGCATTTCGGGGCGTATCGGCTGGTAGATAAAAAATATAATCCGCCCCAGTGTAGTTCTTTCTGATTTCATAACCCGATGGCGAAAAAAACGTCACCAATATTTTATACGCTGGATATTTCGCCCGAAAAGCTTCAATAACTGGTCGGCCTTGCTCAAATTCTCCCAATGACGCACAATGAAACCATGCAAGCGAAGCCGAATCACGGCTGGTGAACGAAGCCGAACCAAGCCTTTCAAAAATGTCTTTTCTACCTTCAATCCACAACTTTGCTTTTGAATTAAACGGAGATAAAATACTGATTATCAACGAGTAAGCGTGTATCGAAAGATTGTATAATAAATTGAGCATCATATTTGTAAAATAACTGTGTCGGCAACGGTTGTTTTATGAAGACAAAACTATTAAAAAACATTCGATTTCTGCCGAAAACGTGTTTTTTGTTTTATATTTTTAAAAATTACGCCAAGGTGAGATTCTTCATGGGTTTGAACGAAGTGTCCATCCATTTTACAATAAAAACTATCAAAGTAAATCTGCCACACTTATTCTTGCGTAACTCATAACTTTTGCTGTTTTTAAAGGTTCAAAAACTAAGCACAATTACTGATAATCAGCCAGTTACCGCTAAATAAAAATAGTTGTTTCTGTTTTTATTCTCGAAAAACTTCTCTTAATTTCAGCAAAAACAAAATAACTATGAAACAAAAAGATACCCCAAATACGATGGAAAACCTCATTCCAGACTTTAAAAATACCGAAAATATTAGCTTAGAAAAACAAAGCACTCTTCGATGGCTGGTCGGCTCTCTGGGAATGATTTTACCAATATTGCTTTGGCTAATTTTATATTTCAATAATGGCTTATTAAATCCTTTAGACTCAATAAGCCATTATTTTTATACAAGAGCTGGAAGTATTTTTATCATTGTTGTGAGTTTACTGGCGGTATTTTTACTCGTTTATAAAGGCTACGAACCAATAGATTTTATTCTTTCTACAATTGCGGGTATTTGTGCTTTGTTGCTACTCTACTTTCCAACCAATAACATAAAATGTACGATTACCCCAGAATGTAGTAGCATAATAACGAAACTTACGGATGATAACCTCAGAAAAAATTTTCATTTCATAATGGCA
>JBKBSS010000069.1:0-12506 GCA_046291385.1 Emticicia sp.
CAGGAAGCAGTTATTGGAATTGTTGCGACCGTGTTTCGGCTCCGCTTCCGTGGAGTGGACGCAAACATTCGGGCTTTGGAGCTACGCTTTCGCACGCAGGAATTCGTGCATTTGTGAAGCCAAAAGCTTGGCATTTAAGAGGATGATTTTGAATGAAGTTTTACGAATAACGATTTGCGAATGTAACGATTTAAAATCCTGAAAGGATTAAACATGAATAGCCGTAGGTAAAACCTACGGAAACAAAAAACGAAAATAGTTTATAACCCTGAAGGGGTTAAACAAAAAAGAACGCAATAGCAAGTTCAACCCCTTCAGAGTTGCATCATCATAATGCAAATTCCTCCATGGGTTTCACCCACGGCTATTCGAGTTTAAGCCTTTTAGGGCTTTTTGCTCAACTTTTCAGACTCATAACTAATCAACAAATAACCAAAGCATGAAAAAAACAGTATTATTAGCACTTTTAGCGGTCAGTTCGGGCATTTTTGCACAAACTGTTCCTACAAAAAGACAACTTAAACCCTCTGATGTATATCGTTTACAATCTTTAAGCGACCCACAAATTTCGCCCGAAGGAAATTGGGTTGCCTACTCACTTTCAAGTGTTGATTCAGTAAAAAACAAGCGTAATTCTGACATTTGGATGCAATCGTGGGACGGACGAGAATCAATCCAACTTACTTTTTCGCCCGATGGAGAATCTAAACCCCGTTGGAGTCCCGATGGAAAATATTTGTCGTTTACTTCTTCAAGAAATGGTTTGACAAGCAGTCAAATCTGGCTCATGGACCGCCGTGGCGGAGAAGCAAAACAATTAACCGAGATTAAAAAAGGCGATTTATCGGACTACGCTTGGTCGCCCGATGGTAAGAAAATCGCTTTGGTAATTACCAACGATGCCGACACTTCAAAGTCAAAAACGCCAAAACCAATTGTTATCGACCGTTTTCATTTCAAGCAAGATGGGGAAGGTTATTTAATGAAAAAAACTACGCATTTGTATCTTTATAACCTCGAAACCAAGAAAATCGACACGCTCACGAAGGGAATCTACGATGAAACTTCGCCAAAATGGTCGCCCGATGGTACGCAAATTGCTTTTATCAGCAACCGAACCGAAGACCCCGACCGCAACGAAAACACCGATATTTGGGTAATTGATGCCAAAGCAAATGCCTCAATGAAACAAATCACGACTTTTACGGGTCGAGATTTTGCCCATGAATGGAGTCCTGACGGAAAACAAATTGCTTATTTACGCACAACTTCGGCCGAAAATTATATCATGTATGACCAGTCGATTTTGTGTACAATATCGAAAGATGGTGGCGAACCAAAGCTACTCAGCAAATCTTTAGACCGACCAGTTGGTAGCCCAAGATGGAGCAAAGATGGCACTTCGATTTATGCCATAGTTTCCGACGACCGTACGAGATATATTGCTAATTTTTCGGCGGTAGATGGCAAGATGACCAAGTTTGTGGGTGGAAACAGAAGTTTTACTGGTATAGAAAAACACCCATCGGGTAACTTGCTTGCGAGCATGAGCGACCCACAAACACCGAGCGAACTCTATGCTATCGAAGCAGCAGTTGTCAGAAAACTGACCAAACACCAAGATGCTTTTTTAGCTCCATTGGCATTGGCAACGGTTGAAGGTTTTACCTCAAAAAGTAAAGATGGAGCTTCGGTTTCAAACTTGCTTTATTTGCCTGCTACTGCACAAAAAGGGCAAAAATTACCAACATTGATGTTCATTCATGGGGGGCCAGTGGCACAAGATGAATTTAGTTATGATATGTCTCGCCAAATGTTGGCAGCCGCAGGCTATGCAGTTGTGGCGGTCAATTACCGTGGTTCGAGTGGACGTGGCTTAGATTTCTGTAAAATTATTTCGGCCGATTGGGGAAATAAGGAAGTCTTGGATATTTTGGGAGCAACCGATTATGTGGTACAAAATGGCATTGCAGACCCCGAAAAATTGGGCATTGGTGGCTGGAGCTACGGAGGAATTTTGACCAATTATACGATTGCAAGCGATACTCGTTTCAAAGTGGCTTCGAGCGGTGCGGGAGTTTCATTGGTTTCTTCATTGTATGGTATTGACCAATATATTTTGCAATATGAGCATGAATTAGGCTCGCCGTGGAAGAATTTCGATAAATATATTGCACTTTCGTACCCATTCTTAAAAGCCGACCGCATAAAAACGCCCACTCAGTTTATGGTTGGACAAAGCGATTTCAACGTTCCTTCGGTGGGTAGCGAACAAATGTATCAAGCATTCCGCTCGTTGGGTATTCCGACTGAATTGATTATTTATCCTGACCAGTTTCACGGAATTACGAATCCGAGTTATCAAAAAGACCGTTTTGAGCGATACATCGCTTGGTTTAATAAATATTTGAAGAAATAATGTTTGGAAAAACTTTTAAGGAAGCCTTCGCTCAAAGCGAAGGCTTCTTTAAAAGTAGCTTTTTAGTGCTACAAATTTCACATCAAAAATATCTTTTTCTTCGGCATTTCACTCTGCTTACTTTACATAAGATTCCACTTTCAATCACCTGTTTTTTTGCTTCTCTATCTATATAATTTGGCTTTGTTCGGATAATAAAATATATTTGGATAATACAATTTGTATCATATTCAATCCTCTATAAAAAACAAATGGAAACCCTTAATCTCAACCGCCGAAAATTCATTCAGGGAATTTCGGCTACGATTGCCTTATCTACACTTGGCACGCAAGCCAAACCCGTTTTTACTCCCGCAAAAACCTATAAAGTCGCCTTAATCGGCACGGGTTGGTATGGCAAAAGCGACCTTTTTCGCCTCATACAAGTAGCCTCGGTTGATGTAGTTGCTCTCTGCGACCCCGACCAAAATATACTGAAAGCAGCGGGAGATTTGGTAGCAAAAAGACAAGAATCGAAGCAAATTCCGAAACTTTATGGTGATTATAGAAAACTATTGGCCGAAAACAAACTGGATATTGTATTGGTAGGTTCGCCCGACCATTGGCACGCTCTGCACGCCATCGAAGCCATGAAATCGGGAGCAAATGTTTATGTGCAGAAACCTATCAGTGTTGATATTATTGAAGGCGAAGCAATGGTGGCGGCTGCCCGAAAATATAATAAAGTAGTGCAAGTAGGCACGCAACGCAAAAGTACACCTCACTTGATTGAAGCCAAGAAAAACATTGTTGATGCTGGACTTTTGGGGAAAGTGTCGCACGTAGAAATGTGTTGTTATTATCACATGAAAAACAATGGAAACCCGCCAGTTGAGCCAGTTCCAGCGTTTTTCGACTATGAAATGTGGACAGGCCCCGCTCCGATGCGTCCGTATGATGGTTTGCCGCACATTCGTTGGTGGAGAGCTTTTAATGAATACGGCAATGGTATCGTGGGCGATATGTGCGTCCACATGCTTGATACCGTAAGATGGATGCTCAAGCTCGGCTGGCCAAAACGTGTGAGTTCGCAAGGGGGAATTTATGTACAAAAAGACGGAAAATCGAATATTTCGGATACACAATCGGCAGTTTTTGAATATGATGAACTGAACTGCGTTTGGCAACATCGCTCGTGGGGAACGCCCGCTAATCCTGAATATCCGTGGGCATTTATTCTTTATGGAGATAAAGGAACACTCTACGGCAGCACGATGAAATATACTTTTGTGCCGCAAGGCAAAGGAGCGAAAATAGACAAAGATGTGGTTTATGAAAAAGAAAAATATCCAGAAGATTTGACCGAAGAACGCATCGAATTGAATGCTGCTCCTGCTACTCGTCTGCACATGTTAGATTTCTTGAATGCCATCGAAAACAATACTCGCCCAGTCGCTGATATTGAAGAAGGACATATTTCAACGGCCAGTTGTATTTTGGCAAACATGTCGATGAAATTAGGTCGTCCGTTAGTTTACGACCCGAAAAAACGAGAAGTTGTCAACGATAAAGAAGCTAATCAATTACTCAGAAGACAGTACCGTGGGTCGTGGAAACACCCTGAAGTTGGTAATGTGTAGATTTTCAACCAACGCTGGCAGGGTTTTGAACCCTACCAGCGTTATCTCTTTTAAAATTATCTCCCCCCAGGAGGACAGTTTTGCTTCAAATAATTAGTAAAAAGTGTATTCAAGTGTTTACGAGTGCCTTCACCTTCATAAATTCCGTGACTACGATTCGGATAAGGCATAAACTGAAACTGTCGATTATGCTTAATCAGCTCATTGACAAGCATTTCGGCGTTTTGGTAATGCACATTATCATCGCCAGTTCCGTGAATGTAAAGTAAATTTCCTACTAAATTTTTGGCGTGCGTAATGGGAGAACCATTCACAAAATCTTCACGATTTTCTTGCGGAAGCCCCATGTAGCGTTCTTGATAAATATTATCATAACAAAGTTGATTACCAACTGCCGCCACCGAAATACCAGTCTGATAAAACTGCGGATATTGGAAAAGTAAATTCAAAGTCGAAGAACCTCCTCCACTCCAACCATGCACCGCCACACGAGTTGTATCAACGTATTTCCATTTTCTGATTTCCTTCACAGCCATTGCTTGGTCACGGATATTTACAATACCTATTTTGCGATAAATGGCTTTTCGCCAAGCACGTCCACGGGGTAATGGCGTACCACGGTTATCAACCGAAGCGTAGATATAACCGTCTTTGGCCATATCGCCACTATAAAGATTATTGAAACCCGTTCCGTAAGAATCCAACACCGTTGCGGCGGCAGGTTCACCATAAACATTAAATACGATTGGATAACGTTTAGTCGAATCGAAGTTAACAGGCTTCACCATCCAACCTTCAATATCAATTCCATCTTCAGTTTTTACTTTGAAAAACTCTACTCGCTTGTTTACTTTCAAATTGGCCAATTTAGCCAAAATACTTTCTTTTTCAGTCAATGCCGAATGGTCAGTCAAATTTATCCATTCGGTCATTGGTGCAATATTTGCACTTGAAAATGAATGTCGAGCAAACTTTCCGTTGGGCGAAAGTACATAATTGTGCGTTCCTGCGGGAGCATTTGGCAGAACGGCTTGCATTTCGGCACTACCATCTAATTTTATACGAAAAAGATAATTTTGTAGAGCATTTTGCGGCGAACCAGTAAAATAAACATAGCCGTTGGCTTCATCAATCAACGGAATTTTCACGATGTCATAATTTCCTTTGGTCAACAAAGTTTCTTTTCCCGCAAGGTCGATTTTGTAGATATGTCTCCAACCATCTTTTTCGCTTACCCACAAAAACTCTTTGCCACCTTGCAGCCATTCCCAACCTGCTTGTTCATCAGCCCAACGCTCTTTCGTATCAATCCAAGCCTCGTCGGTTTCAGTATAAATCGTTTTTGTTTTACCCGTAATTGCTTGACAGATAATGACTTTACTCTGATTTTGCTTACGATTGAGTTGCTGAATAATAATATCATTGGTGTTTGGCACCCACTCCATGCGTGGCACGTAGGTTTGTTGCGGGTCGCCTTCGATACTCATTTTTAAAGTTTTACCAGTAGCTACATTTGCCACCAAAATCTTATAAGGCGATGGACTTTCGCCTACTTTGGGGTACTCAACTGGCACGTTATACGAGTAAATTGAGTCAGTATTATTTATCATCAAAAAATCACGAATCTTGGTAGCATCAATTTGCCAATAAGCAATACTTTTCCCATCTGGACTCCAGCGGAAACCGTCACGGCACGCAAATTCTTCTTCATAAACCCAATCGAAAGTACCGTTTATCATTCGGCGAGTACCATTTGTCGTCAAGGCTTTGATTTTGTGCGTGGCTAAATCTTCCACAAACAAATTATGTTCGCTCACATAAGCCACCTTCGAGCCATCGGGTGAAAACTTAGCAAACATCAACGACGAAGCAGGTTTTCCTTGCCCAAGTTGAAATAAAGCGTTGGTTTTGAGGTCTAAAACCCAATAATCGCCACGAGTATCGTATCGCCAAACTTGCTTTGTATTGGTGTAAATCAGGGCTTTTGAATCGTTATCGCTCAATGTATAGCTTCTTACATTCAAAGGTTTTTCGGCACCTTTGGGCGTGAGTTGGGCTTTGGTTATTAAAGTAGTTTTTTGTTGAGCAGGCAAAGTATAAGCTACCACTTCACCGCTTTCGGTGCGAGTGTAAGCATTACCATCTTTCGTCCATCTGATTTGTTGGGCTTGGGCGAGAGTTGAGAAAATTAGTAATGAGAGTAATAAGAGTTTTTTGTTTTTCATACAATTTTGAGGTGGGTGATGAAGGAAGAATTAAAGTTTATTGAGTATTAAGTGGTGAAACTCCGCCAGTGAAAGTACCAATATTTTAGGAAATGGAATGGTTTTCAATACATTAAAGTGATTGTCTTCTGTAATAATAAAATCAGCATTCGCCATTAAAGCACAATCGACAAACTTATTGTCGTCTGGGTCAACTTTTATGAGTTCCCAAAAGAAGTATTCCTTAATAAAAATTACATTTGGACTTTCAACCAAAATATCCAGAATCAATTCAGCAGCATCGAAATTATACTTTTGTTCAAAAATCTCAGCATATTCGTCCAATATTTCGGTAGTAACGCACAATTCAAATAGTTGTTTTTGAAAAGCCTGCCAAAGCCAATACGTTTTTGAACGAGCAGAAAAACAGGTCAATAACTGATTGGTATCAATAACGACCCTCATAAATTTTTATTTTGAAGATGTTTACGATATGATTTATAAGAAGTACGGTTATGCTCTTGCTTCATATTATCAAAATCTTGTTCGGTATAGCCTTTTTCCTCGGTGATTTGTTCAATATTTTCTTGCAACTTACGAAACTTGAATTCTAACAAAAGTTGACGCAACTCTTGCATGTCAGATTGGTTAAGTTTGACTTTAAACAAACTTAATAGCTCAATTTGGGCTTCCGTAAATGGTGGTTGAATAGCTACTCCCATAAAATGTAAAGTGTTTACCAAACAAAGATAAATATTACGAGTTGAATATCAAATCCTATTCTTAGAATCAATAATAATCGTCACGGGGCCGTCATTGAGCAACGAAACCTTCATATCGGCACCAAAAATACCCGTTTCGATTGGTTTTCCTAAATCAAACTCTAATTGAGCAATCATTTTTTCGTAGAGCGGAATCGCTACTTCGGGGCGAGCGGCTTCAATAAACGAAGGTCGATTCCCTTTTTTTGTACTTGCATGAAGCGTAAATTGACTAATCAGTAGGATATTTCCGTTTACGGCATTCAAATCTAAGTTCATTTTTCCTTCTTCATCACCAAATACACGTAAGCCTACAATTTTCTTAGACAACCATTCAATATCTTCTTGCGTATCGGTGTGTGTAATACCGAGCAAAATCATAAATCCCACACCAATTTGACCTTTGATTTTCTCATCAATCGTTACTGATGCTTGAGTTACTCTTTGTATTACTGCAATCATATTTTTTTATTCGACTGTCCACAGACGGCGGTCGATAGATTTATATTTTAAAAAATTCTTGTCACAAGTCTCACTTCCTTTATCTAAAAATCTACAAATGCAATAACAAATCAGCAATCATCAGATAAGTACCGATGCCGATAATATCGTTGGCAGTTGTGATAAATGGCCCCGAAGCAATGGCTGGATTAATGCCCAATCTATCGAGTAAAAGTGGCGTGACCGTACCCGTAAAAGAAGCCAAAACCACCACCGAGAGGAGTGATAAGCACACCACAAAAAACAATTCAGTTTCGCCACTGACATAAATATAAAGTCCTGCCAATGAGCCAATTATCAAACCATTGACGAGAGCAACCAAGATAATTTTGAATAAACGTTGACCCAAACTTGTAGTAAGACCCGACTTTTCGGCCAAACTTTGTACAATCAAAGAGGAAGTCTGAATGCCCACATTTCCACCCGTCGAACCCATAATTGGAATAAAAGCCGCCAATGCCGCCACTTTTTTAAATTCTTCTTCAAAACTACCAATAACGGTTGCCGCCAACAAACTACCGATTACGCCCACAATCAACCACGGCAAACGTGCTTTGGCCAATTGCCAAACGCTATCATCTTCCTCGGCCTCACCCGTAATACCCGCCATTACCTGAATATCTTCTTCGGCTTTGTCAGTAATAAAATCGACCACGTCATCAATCGTAATTCTGCCCAACAAACGCCCTAAAGTATTTACGACGGGAATCGCATCAAGGTCATAACGTTGCATGATTTCGGCTACTTCTTCGGCTGGGCGAGTAGTTTCTACATAAACTATTTCTTCATCTAAAATATTTTCAATTTTGGTGTTTTTGCGAGCCAAAATAATGCGTTTCAACGAAACAATTCCTTTCAGTTTTTGCTCATCATCGACCACATAAACGGCGTAAACTTTCTCCACATCTTCGGCCTGACGGCGAATCTCTTCCACACACTCGCTTACCGTCCAATTGGCGTTTACTTTTATCAACTCTTTTTGCATCAAACCGCCCGCCACATCTTCTGGATAATGCAACATATCCAAAATAAATCGTGCTTGTTCACGGTCTTCGATGAGAGCAATTACTTTTTCACGCACCTCAATTGTTTGCTCATTGAGTAAATCGACGGCATCATCTGAATCAAAAAGGTTGACGTATTTAGCAATTTCTTCGACCGTAAAACGCTCTTTGATGAAGCGTTTGCGGTCATCTGGCTCAATGTGCGACAAGATTTCGGCACCCATTTCGGTATCGACGAGTGTCATCAGATAATGGGCAGGTTCACCATCAAGTTCGAGCAATATACTGGCAATATCGGCAGGATACAGCTCTTCCATCTCGGCCTTGAGCAAGGTTTCGTCTTTTTGCTCAATGGCGGTTTCTATTTTCTCTAAATACTCTTTGGTTAGCTCGAAAGTTGTCATTTTTTTCAATTATCAATGAACAATTATCAGATTCTATTTTATTATCAAGTAAACAATTCGGTATTGCTGGATAATTGTTCATTGATAATTGGTAATTGTTCAAACAAATTTGTCAATAAAACAAAATCTGCCACGCCCAATTGTTCTGCACGTTTATTTAATAAATCATGTTCAAAATTCAAACCAATTGGTTTTAGGGCATTACGAAGCGTTTTGCGGCGTTGGTTGAAACCTGCTTTCACGACTTGCTTAAATTTCTTTTCGTTGCAATCCAGTTTTTCCACATTGTTTCGTCGCAAGCGAATGATGCCCGAATCAACTTTTGGCGGTGGAATAAACGCTTCGGGATAAACCGTAAAACTGTATTCAATATCATAATAAGCCTGCAAAAACACGCTCAAAATACCATAATCTTTCTTTCCAGGCCCCGACGCAATACGTTGAGCCACTTCTTTTTGAAGCATACACACAATTTCCTGCACTAAATCTTTATAATCTAAAACCTTAAAAAATATCTGCGACGAAATATTATAAGGCAAATTTCCGATAATTCCGAAAGGCTCGTTTTTAAAAAGTTCGGCCAAATTCATTTGCAAAAAATCTTCCGAGAAAATACGTCCTTTGAGCGTCGGGAAATGTTCGTTGAGATAAGTCACCGACTCACGGTCGATTTCTACCACGAAAGTTTCACAATCAGTTCTTTCGAGTAAATATTGGGTCAAAACGCCCATTCCTGGGCCAATTTCCAAGACTTTATTATAATTTCCGTGCAACGATTGTAGATTGACGATTTTCTGAGCAGCATCCAAATCTTTCAAGAAATGTTGTCCGAGGTGCTTTTTTGCTTTTACTTTTTCCATAAGCCAAAATTACGGCTTTCTTTTTATACTTACCTCAAATTTTTTATTTAGGTTTTGTGAAATTTTTAATCAGTTTACAGTTCTCCATTTTGTATTTTTATCACTTATCTTTGAGAAATTATTCAACCTCAAATTTTAACAATGAAGAATCTTATTTTTATCATTTTATTTTACACCTGTTTTAACACAATTTCTTTTGCACAAAACACTACGGTAGGTTCTTTGGCTGCTGCAAAAGCATTTTTGGCTACTTTAGATAAAGACCAACTTGCTATCGTCAATTATCCTTACGAATCGGAAGAGCGAAGCAATTGGTATTTTATTCCGAAAGAACGTAACGGTTTATGGTTAAAATCAATGACTGATGTACAAAAAGCGGCAGCAATGAATTTATTAAAGTCAACTTTAAGTGAGCAAGGTCAAGAAAAAGCCATTGCTATTATGCAATTAGAAATTATCTTGAAAGAACTTGAAAATATACCCAACAGCGACCGTAGAAATCCATTAAAATATTATTTTACGATTTTTGGAAAACCAGATGCTAAAAACTTTTGGGGATGGCGTGTAGAAGGACATCATTTATCACTCAATTTTACTTCTGAAAACAATAAAATTGTATCAGGAACACCTCTTTTCATGGGAAATAATCCTGCGATTGTGCCAAGTGGAGAACAAAAAGGTTATCAAATTTTAAAGAACGAATGTGATTTTGCTTTTGAATTATTAAATTCGTTTGATGAAAAACAATTAAAAAAAGCGGTTGTATCATCAGTTGCTCCTTATGATATGTTTACGCTTAATAGCAAGCAATTTGGCAGATTACCCGAAGAGGGTATTTTATACTCAGATATGACCAAAGAGCAACAAATAAAATTGATGCAAATAGTTAGTCTTTACGTAAAAAACTATCCTTTTGGTTTTGCTGAAGAATTTATGAATAAAATTGAAAAAGCGGGCATAGATAAATTGCGTTTTGTTTGGATGGGCGAAAAGCAATATGGAGGTAAAGGGCATTATTACAGAATTCAGAATGATGTACTTTTGATTGAATATGACAATACGCAAAATAATGCCAATCATGTGCATACAGTTGTGCGAGATTTTACGAATGATTTTGGCGAAGATATGCTCAGAAGGCATTATGCCTTGGAGCATAAAAAATAATAAATTAATCTATTAACTATCAAATATTTAAAAAAATCAATAAATTGGTTAAGACAATTCTAAGCTTACAAACTTAGTTTTTTCCTGACCAATTTTAATTTAAAAACAAGTCAATATTCTAAGAAACAATTTAATGACAAAACTTCTCCTTTCTTGCTATATTTAACATATTATTGAAACGTTAAATTTGAGTTTATTTACCACAGAAGCATTAATTTTAAGATTTACACAGAATGAATCGCCGTAAAAATCTATGCGAACAGCAAACTACTTCTCAGTGACTCTGTGATAAACAAAATAGTCGAGTAATTCTACCAATTTATAGGACTTCAAGTCTTAGATGTAGATTTATTGATAAAATCTCGCCTTTGATGATTTACTTTGTGATACCATGTCTATTCAAAACTCAATTTTAATGAAATCTTTTTTACTCGCTTTTAGCCTAATTATTTTTTCTCAAAACCTACTTTTTGCCCAAGCTGGCAGCAAAGCCCAAGTAAAAGGAGTCGTTGTTGATGCCATTACGAGCGAATCATTAAGTTTTGCAAGTATCAGAATCTCGAATAGTACTGATAATAAACTCGTTACAGGAAATATCACCAACGAAAAAGGCGAATTTTCGATTCCTGCTCCTTTTGGAAATTATGTGGTTGAAGTTGAGTATATGGGTTATAAAAACACCAAAACTGCCAGTTTTTCGGTAACAAAAGAAAATCCAACGCATGATTTCGGAATCATAAAATTAGCCTCTTCGGCCAATGCTTTGAAAGAAGTGGTGGTGCAAGCAGAAAAAAGCTCAATGGAAATGAAGCTCGACAAAAGAGTGTTTAACGTCGGGAAAGATTTGGCAAATGCGGGCGGTTCGGCTTCGGATATTTTGACAAATATTCCATCGGTTTCGGTTGACCCCGACGGTGGCGTAAAACTCCGTGGCAGCGATAACGTAAGAATTTTGATTGATGGAAAACCGTCGGGTTTGGTGAGTTTCAAAGGTGGCGGCGGACTGCAATCGCTGCAAGCCAGCATGATTGAGCGAGTAGAAGTTATCACCAATCCATCGGCACGATACGAGGCCGAAGGTATGGCGGGAATTATTAATATTATATTAAAAAAAGACCAAAAACAAGGCTTTAATGGTTCTTTTGATATTATTACGGGGCAACCAACCAATTATGGAGGTGCGGCAAACATCAATTATCGCCACCGAAAAGTCAACTTTTTTGTCAATTATAGTTTGGCTTATAATATCCGTCCGAACGTTTCTTCGATTTATCAAGAACGCCAAAGTAACGATTCTTTGTTTTTGCTGAAACAAAACAATAACGGAAAGATTACGGGTTTTAACACCAATATCAGAGGTGGAATTGATTATTTTTTCAACGATAAAAATACCTTTACAGCTTCGTATCTTTATCGCCGAAGCAAGTCTCGACGCATCACCAATTTACGCTACGAAGATTATGTTTTTACCGATAAAAATCTGACTGGAATCAGCAAACGCCAACAAGACGAACAAGAAACTGAGCCAAATTCGGAGTATGTTTTGAGTTATAAGAAAACGTATAATAGG
>JBKBSS010000006.1:0-25485 GCA_046291385.1 Emticicia sp.
GTTTTTGGTCTGCAAATAGTATTCCAAATTAGATATGAGATACGGGATTCGAGATATGAGATAATCGGAATTTGTATTTTTTCGAATCTTGTATCCCTTATCAAGTTTCCAACTGCAAGTTAATAAAAAAGCCACTTGCAAAAACAAGTGGCTGATATTTTTAAGCGTAATTTCTATAAAAACATAATTTTTGCTTAAAATGCAGGAGTCAGATTCAAGGCTTCTACTTTTTTTATTTCGGGAACGGCCTTTAAAATTGCTTCTTCTAAACCCGCCTTAAAGGTCATGGTTGACATCGGGCAGCTTCCGCAAGCACCGAGAAGCTCAAGCCTTGCCGTGAAATCTTCGGTTATTTCTACAACTCTTACGTTGCCTCCGTCGGTCTGTAAATATGGTCTGACGCTATTTAAAGCTGCTTCTACTTTTTCTATTAAATTCTCCATTTAGCTTATTTTCAGCAAGTATATTTCGTAAAAATAATAAAAAATTTACACGATTAAAAAGATTTTTAGAACGGGTCGTCGTTGCGATTCAAGATTTTCATTGCAAGCAATAACTGACGCTTTAATTAAAAAACTAATTTTACTGTTGACCGCCGACTGGTCGGCATTCCGATATCGACCGTGGACTGTTTTACCTCACCTCAACCCTAACAGTTTTTTCGCCAGAAGCATTTCTGATGGCTACTTGACGAGCCAATGCTTCGGCGGCATTTTTAAATGCTTCGCTTACGATTGGGGTTTCATCCATCATCACTGGGCGACCATCGTCTCCACCTTCACGGATGCTTTGTACGATTGGAATTTGTCCCAAAAGTGGCACATTGAGTTTTTCGGCCATATTTTTTCCGCCATCTTTTCCGAATAAGTAATATTTATTGTCGGGTAATTCGGCAGGAGTGAAGTAAGCCATATTTTCAACGATTCCTAAAATTGGTACATTGATTTGTTGTTGACGAAACATCGAAACTCCTTTCATTACATCGGCCAAAGCTACTTTTTGTGGCGTTGTTACTACCACTGCACCTGTCAATGGCACAGTTTGTACCAAAGTTAGGTGAATATCGCTCGTGCCTGGTGGAAGGTCAATCAGAATATAATCTAAATCGCCCCAATCAACATCACCAAAGAATTGACGTAATGCTTGGCTTGCCATTGGCCCACGCCAAACTACGGCACTATCGGCAGGCGTAAGAAAACCAATCGAAATCATTTTGATGCCGTATTGCATGATTGGTGTAATCATGTTCTTGCCATCTTTTTGCGTAATGAGCGGTTGCATATTTTCTGCCCCAAACATAATCGGAATCGAAGGCCCCGAAATATCAGCATCAATGATACCTACTTTTGCACCTGCATTTTTGAGTGCCATCGCCAAATTGACCGTTACAGTCGATTTTCCGACGCCACCTTTTCCTGATGAAATGGCAATAATATTTTTTACACCCGCCAAAACTGGGGCGTTACTACGAATCGACGTTACGTCAGCCGTCATATTTACCGTCACTTTCACATCAGAACTTAGATGCTTGTGAATGGCTTCGGTACAATTTTTCTTGATAAGCTCTTTCAGTGGGCAAGCGGGCGTAGTAAGCACTACCGTGAAAGTAACTTGATTGACACCAACCTCAATGTCACGAATCATGTTGAGCGTAACGAGGTCTTTTTTTAAATCAGGCTCCTCAACTGTACTGAGGGCTTGTAGTACTTTTTCTTTCGTGATGGTTAGTTCTCCCATTATTCTTGTTGTACATTGAGCAAGTTGAAAACTTACTGAACGAGTCTAAATTATTACCTTTCCTTTAAAAACCGATACTTCTGAACCTTCAGCTAAAAGCACCGATGTGGGTGTTGTATCTTTTAAAAAAGCGAAATCTTGCCCATAAAGTTCCTCAAAATTACACAAGATTTGTGAGTTTTGCACACGGTGAACATTCCATCTTGGATGATGAATTTGGTATTCATTGGTTTTGTTGGCCGAATAACCCGCATAGCCCCAGTAATGTTCGGTAATAAATTCTTCTTCGCTACCTTTTACAATTGGAATAGTTGCCGCATCGGCATTGACTTGGATATGGTTCCAACCCGATTTTGATTTCCATGAATATTTTACAAAGAGCTGGTTATCAGTAGTTTTGATTTCGTGCTTGCAAGGATGCGTTGCGTAGTTTTCTTTGTAAAGTGTATTTGCGACGAAAGTAATCATGGCTTTCGGAACAATTTCTTTGATGAACACAACGCCTCGTTTCCATTTTCCATTATCATTGTAGCGAACGTAAAATCTAAGATTTACTTCATCGAAATTTGTGTGAAATGGAAATTTGATGCCCAAAACCTGAGTTTCGAGAAACCGAAAACCTACAACGCTGGCGTAGCAACGACCGTTCCAAATATCAAGTTCGGTTTTGTAGGGCAAATATTTTTTCAAAATTTCGGGAGAAACTTCGTAGTTTGCCATTAGAAGATTGCTCCAACGGGCTTTCAAAAAGGTTTTTCCGAACATAATTTTAGTTGATAATTGAAAAATCTATACTTATAAAACGAAAAAATCAGCGTGAATGTTCACGCTGATTTTTACAAGAATATATATTCGGTTTATGCCGCTATCAACTGCGAACGCACAATTTCTATTTCGTTTGTAACATCAATTTTATTGCTAAATCCGTCTAATTTGGCCAATAAATCGGTCAAAAACTTTTGGTGGGCTACCGTATCAGTCTGAATTGGACGATGATTGAGCGACATTTGCACTTTGTTCCACTCTTTCAGAAAACTGTTCAAATCTTCGGTGAAATAAGTTTGAGCAAATTTCTCGAAAATATATTGTTCGGCTTGCTCGTTGGGGTGAATCATGTCGGCTTTATAGAAACGATAATCACGCAAATCGTCCATCATTATTTCGTAGCTCGGAAAATAATGCACATCGCTAAAATCTTGTTCTAAATGATAGCAAGCCGTACGTAAAATGCTTTTACTGACCGAATTGAGCTGTAAAGTCTCACGTGTGTGACGAACGGGGCTGACAGTCAACAAAATCTTAATTTTATTGTTTTGCATCTTCAAGGCTTCGTACATTGGGCGGAAACGCAGTAAAATTTCTTTTACAGTTAGCATTTCTTTCTTGAAACTTGATGCGGGCGTTTTGTGACAATTTGATACGATTTGACTGTTTTCTTTGAGCTGATAAACAATTGACGAACCGAGTGTGATGACCAAAAAATTAGCTTTTCGTAGAAATTGATTTACTTTTTGGTGTGTAGAATTAAGTTCTCGCTCAAGTTCTTCTTTTGAATGTGCGTAAAACTTAGAATGAAAATCGTAATGCTGCCAAATTCCGTTATTTTCGAGCATTAGATGTTTAAAAACTGGTTGATTTTGCAAACTATGACTTATCAACTTGAAAATCGAAGATGGGTTAAATACAGTCCCATAAGGATTACAGAGACATTGTAATTTATTATCAGTTAACTGACCTCCTATGACCTCGGAGAAACACGAACCAACAGTCATAATTTTAGAGTCAGTGCTGATTTTGAAGCGAGCTGGAGCTACTTCAATCTCAGTACGAAAATTCATTTTGCTTCTTTTTAGGGGTTAGTTTATAGGAACTATTAATTTGTTGATTATCAATAGTTTGCGAAAGTAAACTTAACATTTTACTCCTGCAAGTTATTTCGTAAAAAAAAACTCTTTGAAATATTTTAGTTTTAACTACCCAAGAAAAATGCAATAAAAAGAAGTAAAAGTATTATTTGGTATAAATGAAATTAAATGCTCAACTGAGCAAATATTATTGCCGAAGTCGATATTTTTCTGGTTTTGAGTTCGTTCGTTCAATTGCACCTTTTGCTTCTAAATCAAGTTTTACGGTTTCTGCGTACCATTGAATGCCACCTTCAAAAGTGTCTTTCATATTTTCGTATAATTTCTCCATAAGTTCGGTGTGAGTTAGTTCGGTTTTGCTCAAAATTGATAGAATATTCTCTTTTATGACAAGATATTTTTCTAAAGAAATACGTTTATTTGTCTTTCCAGTTTGTGGGTGAAGCGTTTGGATTTGTTCGTCTTTCATATTCTATTCTTTCAAAACATAAATTGCATCCAAATTTCTGCCAAAACCATCGTAGTCAAGTCCATAACCAACCACGAATTTGTTTTCAATCTCAAAACCCACGTAGTCGAGTTTTAGCGGTACTTTTAGTGCTTTGGGCTTAAAAAGCATCGTCATAATTTTTATTGAAGCAGGTTTTTGCGAAGCCAATTGTCCCAAAATCTCTTGCATTGTCATTCCCGTATCTACAATATCTTCAACTATAATAATATCACGGTTTTGAATTTCTTCTTTTAAACCCAAAATCTGCTTTACTTTGCCAGTAGATTCGGTGCTTTGATAAGACGAAACTCGGATAAATGTAATTTCGCATTCAATATCAATTGATTTGAAAAGGTCAGCCACGAACATAAAAGAGCCATTCAAAACTCCAATCAACAATGGATTTTTTCCTTCATAATCTTTGTTTATTTCTTGGGCGAGTGTTTTTATGCGTTCTTGAAGAGTAGCTGATTCGATGAAAGGGACAAACGATTTATCTCTGATTTGTTTCATTTTGGTGGTAATTATTTTTGTGATGCAATTTAAGAAAATGATTTGATTTTTTTGAGGAAGGCTTCGCTATTAGCGAAGCCTTCCTTAGAAGAAAGTAAAGTAATTTTAAGAAAATTTTAAGTTTATATAATTTGGAAACCAAACAGGCGTTAATGTTGCATAAAAGCTATTTTATGAAAACCGTGAAAAAGATGTTATTGAGGATAAGTATCAGAAGTTTGTTTGTTTTATTGTTGGTGAGTCAAGTTGCCGAGGCTCAGTTTTCGTGGTTTGGGGGCAGTACAAAAAAGAAACAACACGAAGTTTTGTTGGCTAACCGAGCGATTCAGATTGAGGCTACGCAGGCTATCAATAATATGTATAATTTTAAATATGATGCCGCCGAGCGAGATTTTCGATGGCTAACCGTTAAATATCCTGAGCATCCGATTGGTTTTTTCTTATTGGGGCTTAATGAATGGTGGAAAATTGTACCCGACACCAAAGATGAATCGCACGATGATAAATTTATTGCCAATATGGATAGAGCCATTGATTTGGCCGACGAGATGCTCGACGATGACGATGGCGACAAAGAAGCCGCCTTTTTTCAAGCCGCTGCTTATGCTTTCAAAGGTCGTTTTCATTCGGAGCGTGGCAATTGGGTAAAAGCCGCTTGGGCAGGAAAACAGGCCATGAAGTATTTGGATAAATGCAGAGGTTTTGGTGATTTCAACCCAGAACTCGCCATTGGCGATGGGCTTTATAATTATTATTCAAAATGGATTCCCGAAAATTATCCTTCGCTCAAACCGATGTTGGTTTTCTTTCATAAAGGAGTGAAAGCACAGGGAATCAAGCAGTTAGAGTATGTGGCCACCAATGCTTTTTATACCCGAATGGAAGCGAAATATTTTTTGATGCAAATCTATTCGATGGAAAATCAGCACCAAAAAGCCTACTACGAAGCCGTTCAGATGCACGCCATGTATCCCGAAAATTCGTTTTTTCATCGTTATGCCGCACGTACTGCTTTCATGTTGGGAAAATCGGACGAAGCTGAAAAATTGGCCGAAGAATTATTGGCGAATGTCAGCGTAGCAAAATACGGTTATGAAAGCACCGCAGGGCGATATGCAGCTTATATTTTAGGTTACATCAATTATAACTACAAGCGAGATTTGCCCAAAGCAAAGGAATATTATCAGAAAACCATTGATTTTGCCTTGCAAAATGACTCGAAAGATTCTGGCTATTTTCTTGGTGCAAACCTCACATTGGGTAAAATTGCGAGTGCTGAAAAAGACTACGCAAAAGCATTGCAATACTTTAATATTGTGACGAGTAATGGCGATAAAAAACTTGAAACCTATAAGGAAGCCAAGAAACTTACCGAAGAAACAAAAAAGCTAATGAAAGCCGATAAGAAAAAGAAATAATAGGTTTCTGACTAACGAAATTACTTTTGAGCGTATTTTTGATAAAATTTCCAGAAGTATGCTCAAAAGAATATCAAAATTAACAATAATATTATTGTCTATTTTAGCCCTCCCAATCGGAGAGGGTTGGGTGGGTGGGCTTCACGCCCAAACCATTACTCGTGGGCCTTATTTACAGCAATTGAGCCAAAATAGTGTAATTATTCGCTGGCGAACTGCTGCTGCTGCGAGTAGCTTCGTGAGCTACGCTAAAGAGGGTTCTAATGATTTTACGACTAAAAGAAGTTCGTCATTAATCAAAGAGCATATCGTTCAACTGACTGATTTACAGCCTAATACAAAATATAGTTATTCGGTAGGTGCCGACACTAAAACTCTGGCATCAGGCAAAGATTTTTACTTCATAACAGCTCCAAGTCCAACCGATAATCGCCCAATAAATATTTGGGCAATGGGCGATTTCGGCGACGATTCTAAAGAAAAGTATGTAAAAAATCAAATAGCCGTAAAAGAACAATACCTCAAAAATAAATCAAATCATACCGATTTATGGCTTTGGCTGGGCGATAATGCCTATTGTTGCGGCACAGATATTGAATATCAACGTCAAGTTTTTGATTTTTATGGAGGCAATATTCTCGGAAATACGCCTTTTTTTCCTGTTCCTGGCAATCATGAATATTATGAAACTGCAACCGCTCAAGTTGATAAGAAAATTACTTATTTCGATATAATTAATGTACCAACCGAAGGCGAAATGGGCGGTTTGGCTTCGGGAACTAAAGAGTATTATTCTTATAATTACGGAAACATACATTTCGTAGCCCTCGATTCTTATGGTTTAGACGCAGGGAAATACCGACTCTACGACCTTCAAAGCCGACAATATAAATGGCTTATCAATGATTTAGAAGCCAATAAAGGCAAATCTCTTTGGACGATTATTACTTTTCATCATCCACCCTATACGAAGCGTTCGCATGATTCTGATGGCGAACTTGATTTGGTTTCGATTAGGGAAGCATTAGTGCCTATTTTTGATAAGTATAAGGTAGATTTGGTTTTGAACGGACATAGCCATTCATACGAACGTTCGCATCTGATGAAAGGACACTTTGGAAAGGCTTTTACTTTCAACGATTATATTCATCCTACTCAATGGGCAAATGGTAAATATGAAAAAAAAGCGGACTCTCGACCGTATATTAACAAAGATGAAGGTACAATTTACTGTGTAGTTGGTTCGGCTGGTCGTCTTGATTGGAACGGCGACCCAAATCCGCATCCGAGTTCGGTTTATTCTAATATTTCGATTGGTGGCTCGTTGCTTTTTACCATCAACGATAACCGACTTGATGCCCGTTGGATTTCAACCGACGGCGTGATTCGTGATAATTTTACGGTTTTCAAAAATGTCAATAAAACGGAGAAAAAAACGGTTGAGTTTGGCGAAAAAATTAGACTAAATGCTTCTTGGAAAGGCTCACATTTATGGTCGAATGGCATTAATAATCAATCATTTATAGAAATTTCTCCCCGAAAAGATACACTTATTTCGGTCGTTGATTCTCTTGGTTTTTTGAAAGATAATTTTCTGATTTCGGTTTTACTACAGCCAGTTATTACGACCGAATTTCCTGAAAATGTGCAGGTTTGTGTAAAAAATAGTGTCAATGTTGCTTTTTCAGTCAAGAATACGCAACTCGAAAAATGGAATTATCAACTCGAATTATCCGATGCCAATGGCTCTTTTGTGAAGCCAACTAAATTGGCTGAATCCAATAAAAGTCCTTTTCAAATTGTGCTTTCTGAAACTTTGCAAGAAGGGAAAAATTATCGTTTCAGAGTAAAGCCTAATGTTGATTTTTTTGAGGAAATTCCGAGTAAAAGTTTTGCCATTTCAACTCCTGTTTCACTGGGTTTTGTGGGCAATAAAACAGTGCCTTATGATACTACTTTAACCCTAAATTTACGATTTACAGGTACACCACCATTTACGTATAAAATTAGTTCTTTGCCAGAAAATACCGCTCCAACGAAAGAAGTTGCATTGAAAGTAAAGCCAATAGGTGCGACTAATTATTTAATTGAGAAAGTCAGTAATGTGTGTGGAACGGGCAGTATTTTAGCCGAAAATAGCATCGTAGTTTTATCACCGTTGGCAACTGAAGAGGAAAACCAAGCAGTAAGTATTTTTCCAAATCCAACGGCGGGCGAAATCACTATCGAAAACCATACATCAAAGCCAGTTATTGGCACGTTGACGCTTAAAAATATAGAAGGGAAACAATTTTTGCAGAAAAATGTGTCTTTCAGTCAGCAAGAAAAATTAACGCTCAATGAATTGCCTTCGGGAGTTTATTTTTTAATTTTGAAATCTTCAGGTTTAAATATTACTAAGAAAATTATCAAAAATTGATTGAAGGGGTTAAACAAAAAGGCTCTAAAACCATTGATTTTAGAGCCTTTTTGAGTGTATTTGAAGATTCTGTTGACTGCCGATTATTGACCGTGAAGTAAATGCCTATCAAGGTACAGGTAAAACTTGCGTGTCTTTAAAAGTAGAAAGAATCACCATTGTTTGGGTATTGGCTACTTCTTCAATCTCATTGATGGTTTCCATGATGAGTTTTTGATACGAATTAATGTCTTTCGCAATCACTTTCAATAAAAAATCGCACGAACCCGTTACGTGGTGACATTCGATAATTTCGGGAACTTTTGCTATCTTTTCAACAAATGCTTCGCTTACAGCTTTTCTGTGGCCTGCAAGCGATACTTGTACAAATGTCATGACTCCAAGACCAACTTTTTCTCTATCTATTTGAGCATGGTAACTTTTGATGATACCCGAAACTTCTAATTTTTTTACCCTTTCGAGGGTTGGTGCAGGCGATAAACCTATTTCTTTTGAAAGCTGAGCGTTGGTAATTTTACCATTACTTTGAAGAATTTCCAGTAGGCTGTGGTCTATCTGGTCAAGTTTGTTAATACTCATTGGGAGTAATTGTTTTTATTGGAAGTGCAATATATTATTTGGTGTAAAGTTACTGCTTTTTTGAATAAAACAATTATAAATTCTGAAATATTAACAAAAAAGAAAACTTTTTTTGGAAAAATCACCAAAAACAATAAGAGCATGTTTCATCTTTTAGAAACTTTATTGAACGAAATACTGCGTTGACGACTGCATTTATGCCGAAAATCATCAATCAAAGTTTTTGCTAAGTGTTTGGTGCTTCTGCCTTGTACACGTTCACGCCACATTCGCCACGACGATGGTTTCATCTCTCGACGCATCAATTCGATTACTTCTTGTTCTTTCAATCCGAATTGTATTTCGATGGCATCAAATGGAGTTCGGTCTTCCCACGCCATTTCTACGATTCTATCTTTATCTATATCGGGTAAGGCTTTGTATTTTTCTTTTGAATTCATAAAATCAATCATATTTTCATTTTAAACAACAAAAGCGGTATCAGATTGTTTAATAAATGAAGTGTTTTGTCGTGGAAAATTGAGAAAAATAATTTTTAGAAATGAAAGGAGTTAAAAAAGAAAATTTACCATCAAAAATGTGCGTTGCCTGCGGAAGGCCATTTACTTGGAGAAAAAAATGGGAAAAAGTATGGGATGAAGTAAAATATTGTAGTGACGCTTGCCGAAAAAATAAAGGCAGCTCAAAGTAATTCGTCAGATGGATTCCAGAAAAGGTTTTTAAAATCAATAACTTGGTCTTTTTCTACCTTAATACCTTCATTTTCGAGTAATTCTTGCATTAAATTACCGCCAAAGTGGTGTTTGCCTGTTAGTAAACCATTTCGGTTGACAACTCGATGGGCGGGTACATCAAGCACTCCGTGGCTGGCATTCATTGCCCAACCAACCATTCTTGCACCACCGCTTCCGAGATATTTGGCAATAGCACCGTAGCTCGTCACCCGACCCGATGGAATCAGTCGAACAACTTCATAAATATCATCAAATCTATTTTCAGTAGTTTTTGGCATTTTATTCCCCTTTAGGGCGGTCAGTCGTTGCTGTTAGGGGTTTTTAGGCGTAATTATTTCCTTTTCTAAAGTCGCATACCATTCTTCGCCATAAGCTCTTACAAGCGGTTCTTTTAAGAATTTATAGACAGGTACGCCCAGTTTTTCGCCTAATGAGCAAGCATCACCACAAATCGACCAACGGTCATAATTGAGGGCGTGATAGCTTTCATATTTGGTAATACGGATAGGGTAGAGATGGCAAGAAATCGGCTTTTTCCACGAAATTTTTCCGTCAAGATAAGCCTGTTCAATTCCACATTTCAAAGTCTTATTTTCGTCATAAATGGCATAAGCACATTCTTTATCACCGATGGTCGTTGTCGAATAATCGTCTTCCCAATCTTTGATATACTTTCCTTGCTCTTCGATGGCTTTTATGCCTTCGGGCGAAAGATAAGGTTTTACATGCTCATAAACCTCTTCTAAAATAGCCAGTTCTGCTTCTTCGAGCGGAGCTCCCAAATCGCCTTCCACACAACACGCACCTTTGCATTTTTCTAAATCACAGACAAACATTTTATCTGCTACATCGTCACTTATACAGGTATTATCAATTAAAATCATTGTATTTTCTCTTATATTTTACAAAAATAAAAAGTCGAATAAGTCTTTTTATGGACTATCGACCGCATTGACCGTGGATTATTTTTTTATTATCAATTTTTGTCCAAGTTTTATATTTTGGTCGGTCATGCCATTCCAGTCTTGAATTTGTTTGGTTGTCACACCGTAGCGTTTTGAAATACTGTAAAGTGTTTCACTTTTTTGAACAACGTGCGAAGTTGCAGAAGACTTCGGGGCAGTTTTTGGTTCAATAACTGCGGCTGGGGTGCTATTTTTTTGTTGTTTGACAACTAAAGTTTGACCAATTTTTACACGCTCGCTCGTCTTGATATTATTCCACTCAGCCAAGTCTTGTACCGAAACATTATACTGACGTGCAATACTATAAAGTGTCTGACCGACATCAACTGTGTGCGTACCTGAGCTTGATGTTGGTGCGGGCGTTGTTGTAACTGGTGGCGTTTTCACCGTTGTCGGTGTTGGATTCACAGGTGTACTCTTCACCGAAGCTGGCGGAGTCGGATTTACTGGGGCTTTTTTTGCTTCGCTTGGCGTTACATCGTCTCTATCCGAAATCACAATAATATCATCTTCCTCTCTTTGTGGACGGCTTGGTTTGTTAGAGCTTTCTTCAACAATCACCCTTTCTGGAATTGTCGGTTTTGGCGTTGGTTTTGCTGGTTTTTCGGTAGTTTCTGGCTGGCGAGCATCTTTTACGAGTACTTTTTCTTCTAAGCCACTCTCTTTTATTGGTACTTTTTCCAGTTCTTCGCTGTCTTTTCCGTTTAGATATTCAATTGGCTGGTCTTTCGGGCGTTTTTTCTGTAAATAAACAACTCGACCTTTCTGAATTTTTTGCACAGTATTCATACGATTAAGGCGAAGTAAATTCTTCATACGAATACCGTACATTTGCGAAATCTGCCACATTGTTTGTCCTGTCAACACAACATGGTGAGGCACTGTCCCCTTGCTATCTTTTTTCTTTAGATAATAAATGTTTCCTTCTTCAACCATTTCTTTATCGTTCATGTCGTTGTAGCGAAGGAAATCCACAATTTTCATTTTACCACTTTTTGCCAATGAAGCAATATCATCGCCCGCTTTTGCCAAAATACCTTTCTTACCATTTATTTCGTAAAAAATAGGTTCTTCTTCCGAAGCTGTAACCACAGTCACTCGCTTCAAAATTGGGAAAGCGGCATCGCTCGTTGCCAGTTCATTTTGGCGATTAAGTTTCGATTGAATATCTTGTAAATTTTCGGCAGGAACCAAAATCGCTACCGAATATTCTTTGTCATTCGGAATCGTACTTGTGAGCAACCAAGAATTGTATTTTTTTAGTTCGTTGATGTCGGCATTTGTCATTGCGGCAATATCACTCAAGGCTTTTCCTTTGGTTTTTTTGTATTCAACAAACGAAAAACGTGATTCTCTCAAACGATTAATTCTATATTCAAAAGCAATGCGGTGGGCAATTGCTTTGAGTAAATAACGGTCGGTTTGGGCATCAAAATCAACTTCATTAGCATAAGACCATTTCGAGGGAACAATTTTGCTGATGCCAGTTGCACCGAGCGAATAAGAAAAAAGCGAAGAAATCCAATTTTTATAAATCAGATTATTGCGTTTGAGGTATAACGCTGCTCCTCTGGTTGAGGCATAAATATTTTTACGTTCGTCGATTTCTTTATCAACTCGTAGGCCAACTTCTTGAGCTGTTGTGGGTTTCATTTGCCAAAAACCAACGGCATTCGAGGTAGAGATAGCATCGGGTAGAAGAGAGCTTTCGGCAACTGCTACGTATTTAAAATCTTCGGGTACTTCTTCTTCTTCAAGAATACTTTCAATGATTGGAAAATACCACTGAATTCGCTCCAGTTTATCAATTAGATATTTGTTTTCGGGAGTGAGCAAAGAATTGACTTCTTTCTGAACAAGTTTTTGAGCATCTGCGTCGAGTTTTACGGTTATTCCCGCAAACTCCAACTTTTTAGGGACTTCAGGAAGAATTGCCTGTTGGGCAAATACTTCTTGAATACTTATAAGCAAGAGTAGTAAAGCAACGTTTTTTTTCATTTTTATTAGGGAAAATATTAGTTCTATTGTAATGGTGAATCGTGATTAGGTAATTGCGGGGCCGCTCGTGCGGTTGTTGGTAAACTGCTTACTGGTTATTAAATTGCGGGGTTATTAACTAATAATTGAGTAACCGCACGGGCGGATTCGTAATTTACTAAGCACTGAGACAAAAATAAACATCAATTTGCCTATAAATAGCTGATATTCAGTGTTTTAAAATTTGTAATTCGTGCTTCGTAATTCGTCTCTCTACTTAATAACCAATAACAAATCACCGTTTTCTTACCACAATTAAGCCGTCTCGTATGGGTAATAATATGTTTTCGGTTCGTGGGTCGTTGTGCAATTTTTGGTTAAATGCCCGAATCGACACTGTATCTTTATCTTTTTTGCTTGTGTCGGCTACTTTTCCGCTCCACAGTACATTGTCTGAAATGATATACCCGCCTTGTCTGACTTTATCAAAAACTAAATCGTAGTATTTATCATAATTGAGTTTATCGGCATCAATAAAAACCAAATCAAAGGTCTGAGTGAGTGTTGGAATAATTTCGGCAGCATTACCAATCCGAAATTCAATTTTGTCTTTGAGTGGCGATTGGTCGAAAAATCCTCTCACAAAATCTTCCAGTTCTTCGTTTACGTCAATGGTCAATAGTTTACCACCTTCTTGCAGCCCTTCGGCCAAGCACAGAGCCGAATATCCAGTATAAGTACCAATTTCAAGAATATTTTTTGGACGAATCATGTGCGAAAGCATCGAAAGGAAACGTCCTTGAAAATGACCTGACAACATTCGTGGCTGTAATACCTTTGCGTGGGTTTCTCGGTTTAATTTACTGAGAATCTCGTTTTCGGTCGAGGTGTGGGCAACACAATACTCATCAAGTTCGTCACTAATAAACTCCATTTTATACTACACTGATTGGTTTTTGATAAGCTAAATGCCTATTATTTACAAAATTAGAACATTTTTTAGAAATCCTAACAAATTAGGTTATTTTTCTTGAAATAATCAAATTTATAATAAAGATAATGTTTTCAGTAAAAAATGAAAATTTGTTGTTTGAAAATACAAATATGTAAAAAAGGAAGCCTTCGCTCTGAGCGAAGGCTTCCTTTAAATTTTGGTACAATATTTTATATTTTATTAGATTTCGCTCTCAAACTAAAATCAGCCAAAACCAAAGCCGCCATTGCTTCCACGATTGGTACTGCACGAGGCAATACGCAAGGGTCGTGGCGACCTTTGCCCGAAACAACTACTTTCTCACCTTCGGCATTGACACTTTCTTGGTCTTGCATAATTGTAGCAACTGGCTTGAAAGCTACTTTGAAATAAATATCTTCACCATTAGAAATACCACCTTGAATACCGCCCGAAAGGTTGGTTTTTGTGTGTACTTGGCCATCTTCGCCTACATAAAATTCGTCGTTATGCTCCGAACCGTATAATTCGATTCCTTCAAAACCGCTGCCATATTCAAAACCTTTTACGGCATTGATTCCCAGCATGGCTTTGCCGAGTTCGGCGTGAAGTTTATCAAAAACAGGCTCGCCCCAACCCACAGGAACACCTTTGATTACGCAAGTAATAATGCCGCCGATTGAATCGCCTTTTTTGCGAATGTCATCAATATAATCAAACATTTTTTGAGCCATTTCTTCGTCAGGGCAACGCACTGCATTGTCATCGGTTTTAGAAAGGTCGAGTTCCCAATATTGTTTGTCGAGTTTTAATTTTCCAACCTGCGAAACGTAGGCTTGAATCGTGATACTGTTGGTCGAAAGAAGTGTTTTTGCCAATGCTCCAGCCGCTACACGAGCGGCAGTTTCACGGGCAGAACTGCGTCCACCGCCACGATAATCACGGTTGCCGTATTTGGCTGTGTAGGTATAGTCAGCGTGAGAAGGGCGAAACTGCGTAGCAATATGACTATAATCTTTCGAACGTTGGTCTTCGTTCGGAATTACCATTGCGATGGGCGTTCCCGTTGTTTTTCCTTCAAAAACCCCCGAAAGAACTTGAAATTCGTCAGATTCTTTGCGTTGCGTCGTGATTCTTGATTGACCAGGCTTGCGTCTGTCGAGTTCGTTTTGAATAAAATTTTCGTCGAACTCAATTCCCGCTGGGCATCCATCAACAATTACTCCGATTGCTTTTCCGTGAGATTCTCCGAAAGTCGATATTTTAAAGATTTTTCCGTAAGTGCTACTCATTTATTAATTATCAATTATTAATTATCAATTGTACTTTTTACTATTTAATCAGCGAAGTAGAGCTGCCCGAAGTTCGGTTTGCCCCACATTTATTCATTATTGGCTTTTTTCTTTCTTCTCCAATTAAACAAATATAAACTGCCTGTTAACATGCAGATTATCAGTAAGTTAGAAATATTTTTCAAGACTTCTTGATAATTGGTTTCTGTTCGGGAAGTATCAAGTTTATCAATTCCTGCAAAAATATCATCGGAGGTATCAGTATCTTTATTTGCAATGGTTTTGCCCAAAACCTTGATTTTTAGAGCTGATTTGAGGGTATCGTATTGCTCTTTTTTTGTATTAAAAAATACCCAAAAGAAATATTTATCGAATTGATACTGCCCCGAATCTTTTGGTAAAATTCGGTATCTGAATAGTTTTTCTTGACTCGGTTGACCGTTTGGTCGGTTTTCTTTAATTTCGGGTGGATAAAAATCAAAAAAGCTATCGTTTATTGGTGATGTGACGTTGACAGTGGCGAAATTTCCATCGCCCACAATCTTAAACGAGTAACTAAAACTTTTACCTGTATTGATTTTTCGAGTTTCGATTTGTTCGACTAAATTAAAATTTCCTGCCGAAACTTTATCTTTAAGTGGATGTTCGGGTAAATCTAAAACTAAAATTTTTTGTGGAGTATCTTTGAAAGTAACACTTTCTTTAGCATTTTTGTTGGTTTGAACCATTCTCAATTCAACGGCTGGAATATTAATCGGTTTATTGTTGAGCGGGAAATAAATTGCTTCAAAAAATTTATATGAAAGATATTTCTTGCCATTAATGACGGTTGCCGTACCTATTAAATCCGAAATCGAAATTCGTTGTTCTAAACAATCAGGTGATTTTATTTTCTTAGAAATGGCATCGACTTGAGCATTCAAATCATCAGCAAAATCCATTTTAATTGTATTACTTTCAGATACATAAAAAGCGAGTGAAACTTTGAATCCTTCACCAATATAAACCTTATTTTTACTGACATTAATGGCCAAAAAAGCATTGTTTTTAGCTTTTTCGGGCAAAATTGTCTCATTTTCCGCTTCAGAATCATCTTTTGGTGAATTGACAACGATATTGAATGATTCGTTTAGATAATCTTTATTATTAATAGTAAGAATAAAACTCGGAATCTTAAAATTACCTTCTTTGGTTGGCGTGTAGTTTTGGGTGATAGTATAGCCGAGCGGATTTTTAGAGAATACTTTTTGTCTTGCCCCTTTCGTAAAATTTGGTAGTTCGGGAAAAGCATTCATCGCTGACTTATCGGTGTTGCGAATAATAACTTTAAGCGTAAAGTTTTCTTCCAGTAAAAGATTTTTTTTACCCAGTTCAATTCTAACATCTTCTTGAGCCAAAGCAAAATTGGATACTAAAAAGAGTAAAAAAATATATAAAATATGTATCTTTCGGACGTTCATTTTACAAAAATAACCACTATTCTCTTTGTTTACTATGATTCGCTCGATTTTTAAGAAAAAAGCCCATTTACTATTCGTTTTATTGTGTGCCAATACCGTAAATGCCCAATGGAGAAAGCAAGAATCTGGAACTGATGCTTCGTTTCGCTCGATTCATGCCATAAGCAGGAAAGTCGTGTGGGCGGGTGGGAGCAAAGGTACGGTTTTGCGAACAACCAATGCAGGGAGTAAATGGCACGTAATAAAAGTAAACGGTGCTGAAAAACTCGATTTTAGAGATATTTATGGCGTGAGCGAAAAAGTAGCTTATATTATGAGTGCGGGTTTGGCAGAAGAAGGTGCAGCAAAAGTTTTTAAGACAACCGATGGTGGAAAGACATGGAAAGTGGTTTTGGAATATAAAGATAAAGGGGCATTTTTTGACTCAATGGATTTTTGGAACGAAAAAGAAGGCATTCTGATTGGCGACCCAATTGATGATAAACCATTTATTTTAAGAACACTTGATGCAGGAAACACTTGGCAACGAATAGACAGAAATAAACTTCCACCTATACTTGAAGGCGAGGCTTCGTTTGCATCGAGTGGTACTTGTGTGGCCGTTCAGCCCAACGGAAAAGCATGGCTCAATACCCAAAGTAGAATATTTTTTACGGCTGATAAAGGCGAAAATTGGCAGGTTTACAATACGCCATTTATAAAAGGACAAACTTCGGGTATTTTTGGCCTACATTTTTGGAGCGAAAGCCAGGGAATTGCCGTCGGTGGCGATTATAAAAACGATAAAGAAAAGGTTAATAATGTAGCGATTACGCACGATGCGGGCAAAACTTGGGAGTTTTTGGCATCTGCCAAGCCCGATGGGCTAAAAGAAGGAGGTTGGATGCTGCCCAATAAAAGTCTATTATTAGTTGGAACTTCGGGAACGAGTCTTTTAAAAGAAGACGATGGGACGCCACCCGAACCCGAATGGAAAGCCATTGATAATGAGTCTTTCCATTCGATTTCGTGCTTCAAAGGTGCCTGTTGGGCAATCGGTGGTAAAGGGAATTTAGCAAAATGGGGGAAATAGAGTTCTGAATTCTGAGTGATGAGTTCTGAATTAAGTGTGTAGTTTTTTCTGACTGTGTAACGGTAACTCAGAATTCAGAACTCTAAACTCAGAACTCTATTTGCTTCTTTCGTCAATTTTAAGCTGGATATAGTAAGAAACTAACAAACCTGCTCCGCCAAAAAACATAATTAAGGCAGGATAAAGTGCTTCGTTGTCTTGTTTTACGCTTGCAATCATATTTGCTACAAAAATACCGAGTCCAACGCCCACGAAAAGGCACCCCCAACGCAATGCGGCGGCTGGATTTACTTTGGCACTTTGTTTTTGAGGTAAAGTCATACCTTTTTCAATCATTGCCATTTTTTCGTCGTTATCAAACTTTCTTAGAATAATCATTAATCCGACAAAGCCTAAAATGGCGGTAATCGGAATCGACATTGCTACAATTGCTGCTCTTGGGTCCATAATCTTGTGTATGTTTTTTAAAGTATTAAATTTTAATTTTGCTGATAGGATGCGGGTTTCGGGGCGTAGGTTACAGTAGTATTAATTGAGAATTGAGAATTAAGAATTAAGAATTGTTTAAAATGTTGATAATCAATATTTTAAGTTTAATTAGAACGATGTTTTTGTGAAATATTTTTTTTGAGAGACTGAAAACTGTTTACTGAAAACTTTTTAGGTGTAACCTTTTCTAAACTCTCTGCATCCAATCATCGTGAATGATAATCAGAAAGATATAAACTTACTCAATCGTATCAGAACTGGCGATAAATCGGCTTACGCAGCCTTGATTAATCGTCATAAAGATTATGCTTTTACGGTTGCGTACCGAATTCTGAATAATCGAGAAGATGCCGAAGAAGTGGCTCAAGATGCTTTTATGCAGGTTTTTGGGGCTTTGCAATCTTTCAATGCAGAATCGAAATTTACTACTTGGTTTTATCGAATCGTTTTCAATGCGGCATTGATGCAAAAACGAAAGAATAGAGTTGAGTCGGTTGATATTGAAACCTCATCAGAAGCATTTTTGGTGAGGCATTCGAGCGATTCGGCGGAAGATTTAAGAAAAAATGAAAGGAAAAGTGCAATTAAAAAAGCCTTGCAAAATCTTTCTGCCGATGATTCAGTCATGATAACCCTATTTTATTTAAAAGAATTATCGCTGGAAGAAATTGCTGAAATTACGAAAATAAGTGCCGAAACCGCCAAAGTAAAAATACATCGAGCCAGAAAACGCTTGGCCGAAGAAATGAAAAAGCTCTTGAAAGATGAGGTAAAAAGTTTATTATAGATGTAAATTGAACAGAAAATGATAACTGACGAACAAATATTTGATATTTTAGATGGTTGTGCATCAAATGAAACTTTGAAACAGCACCAAAATTTATTGTCTGAATCGGCTGAGTATAAAACATACTTTGAAGATTTGGAAGCCGTGCATTTCGATTTAATTGCTTTGCCAATTGAAAAGCCTTCGGCACAATTTACTGAAAAGCTTTTGGCAAACTTTGCTTACGCTCCAGTCAAGAAAAAATCTTGGAGTAGCCAACTTACTTGGATATTTTTTGCTCTAATGTCGGCGTTTTTTGTGGCAACTATCAGCATCACTTTGTTTTATTTTTCAAACTCAAATTCAGCCATCGAAATTCCGAGAGTCAATCATTTAGAAGTCGTCAATAACTTTTCGACTGATATGCTGGTGAAAATCTTTCTTTTGGGCAATTTGATTGCTTTACTGGCAATTTTCGACAAAAAAGTTCTCAAACCTTACTTTTTAAATAAGAAAATGAGGCTAAGTTAAGTTCATCAAAAAGCTAAAACCATGTTTCTGAAAGCCCAGCGATTCGTAGAATTGGTGGGCTTTTTCACGCCTAAGATTACTCGAAAGGCTCATTTTGTAGCAACCTTTTTCTTTGGCATATTTCAGAGCAAATTCCATCATCATTTTTCCGATTCCTTTACCTTGCATCGTCGGCAAAACGCCCACATCTTCAATTACTGCCGAAGGCGTACCCATGTGGGCCATATTTTCCATGATGAGTATAGCAAAAGTGCCAATAATTTGCTGCTCATGAACCGCAACAAATACCTGATAATCAGGATATTGTTGTTGTTTTAAGAATATTCTTTGGGCTTTTTCGACCGATAAAACTTTTCCATTATCGAGAGCTTCGGCATAAATATGTAGAATATCTTTTATATCATCGAGTGTTGCTTGGCGAATATTTGTTTCCATTTTGAATATTTTTCAAACTTTTTTTCTGAATACTAAGTTATATAATCTAAGTTAAAAAATGGAGTTGTGAGCAAAAAAAAAAGTGAAAATGTGGTCGTACTTAACCAAAGATACGCAATAGAAGACTATTATTATGAGAACGGATTTTTGGTTTTTACGAGTGAATACCACTTGAAACGTGGTTATTGTTGTAAAAATGGGTGCCGTCATTGTCCGTATAATCATAAAAAAAACTAAGCTATACTTTTTCCTTTCCAAAAAAAAATGTAATTTTGCACTCCGTTTTAGGAAAGTATTCATTTTTTCATAGAAAATATTCAATAAGGCAATGGCAAAAGTTTGTCAAATCACTGGTAAGAAAACGCAAGTCGGTAATAATGTATCGCACGCTAACAATAAAACTAAGCGTAAGTTTTTCCCAAATTTAAAGACTAAGAGATTCTTTTTAGAATCGGAAGGTGTATGGGTTTCATTGAAAGTTTCAATGTCAGCACTTCGTACAATCAACAAAAAAGGTTTAGAAGCTACTATTGTTGATGCAGCTCGTAAAGGTACTTTAGCGTTATAATTCGCTAAACCTTACAGAAAAGTATAAATAAAAAGCATGACTCTCAAGGTCATGCTTTTTTGTGTTGATTTTGGCTGTTTTTTGAAAAATTTCGTATATTTTTGGCAAGAAAAGTAAACAAGGATTTTAAGTAAATTATCATTCATCAATAAAAAATATGCTACAAATCAACGAAGCAACTGCTTATATTCAATCAATTATTGGCGATTTTAAGCCACAGTTCGGAATAATTCTCGGCACGGGACTCGGAAAACTCACGACCGAAATAGAAGTAGAGCATACAATCAACTACGAAGATATTCCACATTTTCCCATCGCAACGGTTGAATTTCACACTGGAAAACTACTTTTTGGAAAATTACAAGGTAAAAATGTAGTCTGTATGCAAGGACGTTTTCATTATTACGAAGGCTATTCGATGAAACAAGTGACGTTTCCTGTGCGAGTAATGAAATTACTTGGAATTGAACGATTATTTGTATCTAATGCGTCGGGTGGAATGAATCCGATGTTTAGTGAAAGCGATTTGATGATTATCGAAGACCATATTGCTTTGTTTCTACCCGAAAATCCGTTGGTTGGAGCAAATATCATGGGCGACCGTTTCCCCGATATGAGCGAGCCGTATGACTTAGAAATGATTGAAAAAGCAAAGATTATTGCCACTCAAAATAATATCGAAGGTGTCCACAGCGGTACGTATGTGAGCGTAACTGGCCCACAACTCGAAACCAAAGCTGAATATAGATTATTAAGAAATCTCGGAGCAGATGCCGTAGGAATGAGTACTGTTCCCGAAGTAATGGTGGCTCGCCAGATGGGAATCCCTGTTTTCGGAATTTCGGTCATTACCGATATGTGTATTCCCGAAACTTTAAAAAGGGCTGAAATTGAGAATATTTTGGCTGCCGCTTTCAAAGCTGAACCAAACATGACGCTGATTATCAAGGAATTAATTGGAAGTTTGTAATGGAAAATTGATAATCAAAAAGCCCTTCTAAACAATGTTCAGAAGGGCTTTTATTTGATAATGGCAAATTAAGCAAATATCAATTTCTTCATATACTGAGCGTCAGTTTCAACGGCTTTTAGTGGAGTCGTATTATCAAAACGTTCTTGTTCTACAATGAAATATTCGACGCCATTGGCTTTGGCAGTATTTAATATTTTAGAAAAATCAATCTTTCCAGTACCTAAATCGCACGAAGCACTCACATCATCCAAAATCATCACCTCAGCTTTATTTTTTCTGAGTTCTGCTACTTTTTCGTCTTTATATAGGTCTTTGATATGGCATAATTTGAAACGATTATTGTATTTTTTCAACCATTCTTCTGGATTTTCGCCTGCTTTTACTACCCAAAACATATCCATTTCAAAATCAACTAATTTAGGGTCTGTACCGTCAAGTAATATTACCTCAGGCATCGTGCCGTCGGCAAATTTTTTGAACTCAAAATTATGATTGTGGTATGCCACTCGTAAGCCTACTTTATTGGCAATTTCACCTTGACGATTCAATCCTTCGGCGGCTTTTTTCCATTCGTCGGCAGTTTTCAGGCTTCCCAAAAACGGATTTATCAAATATTTCATGCCAATACTTGCAGCATCATCAACCAATTTCTTGAAATTATCTTCAGTATCTTTTTTCATCGTAAAATCAGGATTACAATGCGTACTAACGATTTTCATGCCAAGGTCATCCATATAAGTCTTGAATTCTTTGGCGGTCATGCCCCAAAATACGCCTTTATCGCCTTCAAAACTTTCGATTTGCTTGTAGCCGTAGCTTGCCAAAGACTTCAAAACGCCTTTCGGGTCGAGTGCCATGTCTTCTTTTACAGTCCATAGCTGTAAGCCAAATTCTTTTACTGATGGTTCTGCTATCATTGATGAGGTCGAGGTTGAGTCGGAACTTTTTTCTTCGGTTTTTGAAGAGGGAGTGCAAGACCATAATTCGTTGGCTATCAAAGGAGTAGCTGCGATAAGTCCTGTTTGACGTAGGAAGTTTCTACGGTTGACTTGCATGGTATTTTGAAGGGTTAAGAGTTATAAGTGTATCTTTATTTTTTAAACATAATGGTAAATATAATATTTAATCAGTGATATGATTTTATCAAGGCTCATTTTTTTATTATTTTGTGAATAATTTTCATAAAAAAGACTAACTAATTTCGGTTTTGGTATTTGAAGGTTTCTCGTGACAAGGAAAATATTCGTAAATCGTCATTCGTAATCGGACGGGCGACCCGTCGTAAATTTTTTAACAGATGTACGCAAAAGTAATTTTAAACGCAGGCAAAGAAATAGCAGTAAAACGGCTGCATCCGTGGATATTTTCGGGAGCAATTGCTCGCACCGAAGGAAATCCAACCGATGGCGATGTAGTTGAAGTTTTCGATAAAAAACTCACTTATCTCGCAACTGGACATTTTTATAAAGGAAGTATCGCCGTAAAGATTTTCTCTTATTCAGCTACTGAAATCAATGAGGCGTTTTGGCTCGAAAAACTAAGTACGGCTCACAAAGTACGCCAAACAATTGTGTTTCAGGGTGGGAGTGGGGTTGTTGATTGTTATCGACTCATTCATGGAGAAGGTGATGGTTTTCCAGGATTAATTCTTGATTTTTATAAAGGCGTAGTGGTTTTTCAAGCCCATACGATTGGAATGTGGCGAGAAAAAGAAAAAATTGTGGCAGGATTGAAGCAAATTTATGGCGAAAATCTTTTGGCAGTTTATGATAAAAGTGCTGAAACTTTGCCAACTGAATTTGGTAAAAGTGTAAAAAACGATTATTTATTCAATAAATCTTCGATTGAATTGATTCCGCATGAAGTTTCAGAAAATGACAATAAGTTTCTAATTGACTGGCAAACTGGACAAAAAACGGGCTTCTTCCTCGACCAAAGAGATAACCGTGCTTTATTGGGACAATATGCAAAAGGTAAAAAAGTGCTGAACTCATTCTGTTATTCGGGCGGTTTTTCGATTTATGCCTTGAAAGCAGGAGCAGAGTTAGTTCATTCGGTCGATGTTTCAAAAAAAGCGGTTGATTTGGTCAATCAGAATGTAGCTTTAAATTTCGGAGAAACCGATAAACACGAAGCCTACGCCGAAGATGTAATGAATTATTTGAAACGAAATGACCAATATTATGATTTGATAGTTCTTGACCCACCAGCCTACGCTAAAAACGTAGCCAAACGCCACAATGCCGTGCAAGGCTATAAAAGATTGAATATTGAAGGAATAAAAAGGCTTGCCAAAGGCGGAATTTTGTTTACATTTTCATGTTCACAAGTAGTTGACCGAGAGTTATTTTATAATACAATCATGTCGGCGGCTCTCGAAGTTGGTCGCCAAGTAAGGGTTTTGCATCATCTTACGCAAGGAGCCGACCATCCCGTAAATTTATTTCACCCCGAAGGTAGTTACTTGAAGGGTTTGGTGCTATATGTAGAATAAAATTGTGTAAAAATCATTGAATCGCATTGCGGTAGAGACAAGGCACTGCCGAGCGACGGTCGCCTTGTCTCCATGATAGACAACGTTTTTTAATGCAATTCAATGATATTTTATCTCCTAAACATCTTCAATAATTTCGCAACCGCCGTGCTAATTTCTTTATCAGTATCCATCAAATCATTGACAGTCTGAATGGCGTGAATAACCGTACTGTGGTCACGACCACCAAAATGATAACCAATTGATTTCAACGAAAGGTTTGTCAATTCTTTGGCCAAATACATAGCCACTTGACGAGGCAAAACAATTTCACGCAAACGGCTTTTGCCTTTCAAATCTGGCGTTCTGACCTTATAATATTCTGTAATTGCTTCAATAATTGTATCAACGGTCACTTCTCGCTCCGAATCTTTCACCAAATGGCGAAGCGTGGTTTTTGCCAATTCTAAATCAATTTCACGGCGAGTAAGCGAAGCTTGTGCCAAAAGCGAAATCATTACACCTTCCAGCTCACGAATGTTTGTATCAATACTATGAGCCAAATATTCAATCACTTCGTAAGCAATTTCGATTCCTTCGGCTTGTACTTTTTTCTGAATAATCGCAATACGAGTTTCTAAATCAGGCGTTTGTAAATCGGCCGTCAAACCCCACTTAAAACGTGATAAAAGTCGGTCTTCCACGCCTTCTAATTCTCTCGGCGGACGGTCAGAAGTCATCACAATTTGACGACCTGACTGGTGAAGATGATTAAATATATGGAAGAAAGTTTCCTGAGTTTTTTCTTTTCCTGCCAAAAACTGCACATCATCAATAATCAAAATATCAATCTGCATGTAGAAATTCATAAAATCTTGCAGACTATTATTTTTGATGGAATTAATGAATTGGCTCGTAAATTTTTCGGATGAAACATAAAGTACAAACTTGCCGCTGGCTTTATTTTTCATATAATTACCAATTGCTTGTACCAAGTGCGTTTTGCCGAGTCCAACGCCGCCATAAATCATTAATGGATTAAATGATGTAACGCCAGGTTTTGAAGCAACCGCAAAACCCGCCGCTCTTGCCAAACGATTGCAATCGCCTTCCACAAAATTATCAAAAGTATAATTCGGATTTAAGTAAGAATCAAGGCTCAAAGAATCTAAATCCTTCATTTGAAAAGGATTTTTTACTACATCAGCACTATGGTTATCGGGTTTGGCATATTGCGTGCTATGCACTGGCGGCATATTTACGGCAATTTGTGGCTCATTTCTCTGACGATTTCCGCTATCAATTACAATCGAATATTCAAGCATTCCATCACGGCCAATTGAATAATCTAAAGATTTTCTCAATAAATGCACATAGTTTTCCTCAAGCCACTCATAAAAGAACTGGCTTGGCACTTGAATGGTCAGCTTTTTACCCTCTAATTTACCAGGAATTATCGGCTCGAACCAAGTTTTATAACTTTGTTCGGAGATACTTTCTCGTATCATTTTTAGGCAATTTTGCCACACTATGTCCACCTCACGTTGCAATGTTATATGGGAGTTTTTTGGGGTTTCTACGACGGTCATTTTTTAGTCAGAATCAAAAGGGTTGCAAAGATAATAAAAAAATCGACCTAACCGACTGGTGAATTTTGAGATTTTTAAACTAATATCAAAGTATTTCTGAAACTAAATTTTACCAAATAAAATTTGCCTAATAAAAGTACAAAGCTTATTTTTACATTTATCAGAGTACAACAAATATAATCTTAGAA
>JBKBSS010000070.1:0-9038 GCA_046291385.1 Emticicia sp.
TTTGCTTCGTCAACGCTTACCCAAAGTCCGTGTTCTGTGCCGCAAAACATTAAATTCGGTGTTGTTGGGTCTTGCAAGAAACAAAGAGCATAACCACGTACTTTGTTTTCATCAACGATACGCTCCCAGTTTTGACCAAAATCTTTTGTGCGGAAAACATACGGAGCGAAATCTCCTTGACGATAATTATTGACTGTCACGAAAGCTTCACCAGCATTGTATTTGGATGCTTGAATCTGACAAATCCAGCCTTCTTTCGGAAAATTTCTGATTTTAGAAGTAAAATTCGTCCAGTTTTTGCCAAAATCTCTCGTTAACTGCACATTTCCATCATCAGTTCCTGCCCAAAGTACACCTCTTTCTTTTTGAGACGGGGCAAGTGTAAGAATCGTATTATGATTTTCGGCCGAAGTAATATCAAGCGAAAGTCCACCACTTTGGTCTTGCTTTTGGTGTTCGGGATTATTGGTTGTTAAATCGGGAGAAATTATATCCCAAGTTAAACCCTTGTTTTGACTTTTATGCACAAACTGACTTCCGTAGTAAATCGTCCCTTTTTCAAACGGGTCTTGAGCAATGGCGGCATTCCAGTTGAAACGCAAACGAGTTTTAATATCAACTTGTGGCGGACGAATCATTGTTGATTGACCAGTTTTGGTATCATATCTGCCCAAAAATCCACCTTGCGACATAGCGTAACCATAACGAGCATCTTCGGGGTCAGGCACAACATCGAAGCCATCGCCACCATTGACCGAAAGCCAACTATAATTTCTGATTCCGCCCTCTTTCCAAGTATAAGCTGGGCCTTGCCACGAACCATTATCTTGCAAACCACCGTAAATATTATACGGAATTTCGTTATCGACATTTACATGATAGAATTGTCCTAAAGGAAGAGCTTCGGCAAAAGTCCATGTTTTACCTCTATCTCTCGAAATCGAAACGCCACCGTCATTTCCGTTGATGATAAAATTATTGTCTTCGGGATGAATCCAGATTGCGTGGTGGTCGGCGTGAGCTTGGTCGAAAGTGGCAGTAGTTTTGAAAGACTTTCCACCGTCTTCACTGACCGAAACTACTTGAAAAAGGCTATAAAGTCGATTTTCGTTCTTTGGGTCGCAGTAAATATCATTGAAATAAAACGGGCGATTTGTTACGTCTTTTGGGTCTTCGTTTACTTTTTCCCATTTCATACCACCATCATCGGAGCGATAAAGTCCGTTTTTGGTCGCTTCAATCAAAGCATATACTCGATTGGGGTATGAGCGACAACTCGCTAAGCCAATTCGGCCGTAATCGCCTTCGGGTAAACCATCAGTTTTCGAGAGTTTCTTCCAGTTTTTGCCTGCATCATAAGTTACATAAAGCCCAGAGCCTTCGCCGCCCGATTTAAAATCCCATGCGGTGCGTTTGTGTTGCCACATTGTCACAAAGAGTTTGTTTGGGTTTTTGGCATCCATAATCATATCGGCTACGCCCGATTTTTCGTTCGTAAACAATACTCTTTGCCAAGTTTCGCCGCCATCGGTTGTTTTGTAAACACCTCTTTCTTGTTGTTCGGCATAAGGATTTCCGATAACGCCCGCATAAATCACATTCGGATTGGTAGGGTCAATCAGAATACGATGAATATTGCGAGTTTTTTCAAGTCCCATCAATTTCCATGTTTTACCGCCATCGAGCGATTTGTAGATTCCTGCTCCTAAATTGATTGAGTTTCGAGGATTTCCTTCGCCCGTTCCTACCCAAATCACCGAAGGATTTGATTGTTGAATAGCTATCGAACCAATATTTTGCAATGGCATGTCATCAAAAATAGGCTGCCATTTTGTGCCACCGTTTTCGCTTTTCCAAACGCCACCCGATGCCGAAGCAGCATAAATGATATTGGGATTTTCCCAAACGGCATCAACAGCGGTGATTCGACCAGACATTACGGCTGGACCAATGCTGCGGGCTTTCATTTTTTTGAATAAATCGGTGTTGAGTTTTTGGGCAAAAGCTGCCGTAGAGAGCAATGTGACTAAGAAAAAACTCAGAAAGTAGTTTTTTTTCATGCTTGTAGATGGGTTTTAAGTGTAATTGAAAAGGCAAAATAATACTCAAATGTTAGAAAAAGTAATATATGAGATGAAAAAGCATTTTTTAACCACTAAGGGACTAAGGAACACTAAGAAACACTAAGTTATTTCTCTGTGAAACTTTGTGTTCTTCGTGCCTAAGTGGTAAATCCTTACGCAAACTGCATTTCAAAAAGGCGACTTAAATGACCTTTTAGTTTTGCTCCAACTTCTTTCACATCAAGTAGTTTGCCGAGTTCGGTTGCCATTGACGTTACGGCTTTGTCGTCGATGCCGCATGGTACTATGTTTTGAAAATAATTCAAATCGGTATTTACATTCAAAGCCAAACCGTGCATCGTTACCCAACGACTTGATTTTACGCCCATTGCACAGATTTTTCTTGGGTTTTCTTGCTTTAGTGGGTCAAGCCAAACGCCCGTTAGTCCGTCGATTCTTCCCGCTTCGATTCCAAAGTCTGCCAAAGTCAGAATTACGCCTTCTTCCAAAAAACGCATATAGCGGTGAATATCAGTAAAGAAATTTTCTAAGTCCAAAATCGGATAGCCGACCAGTTGCCCAGGCCCGTGATACGTAATATCACCCCCACGATTGATTTTATAGAATTTTGCCTCTTTTTCCTGCAAACCATCTTCGTTGAGCAAAAGATTATCAATTTTCCCACTTTTTCCGAGCGTATAAACGTGCGGATGTTGACAAAAAAGCAGATAATTTGGCGTAGTTTTTTGTTCTTCGGGGGCAATTCCTCGGTTGGCAACTTTAATATCTATGATTTCGGCGAAGAGTTTTTCTTGCGTATCCCAGCCTTCTTGATAATCAATCAGACCTAAATCAATAAACTGTACCGTTTTATTAAGATTATTATTCATCAGTTTCGTAACTTTGTAGCATAAACACCACCACAAAGATAATTATTAGTATTTGATAACAGAGAAACAAAATGATATACCCAATAGTTGCCTACGGAGACCCTGTTTTGAGAAGAGAAGCCCGTGATATTATACAAGGAGAAATTGATGTAAAAAAATTAGCGGCTGATATGTACGAAACTATGTACGCTGCATCGGGAGTTGGCTTGGCGGCTCCGCAGATTGGCATGGATATTCGTTTTTTTGTGGTTGACGGCACGCCAATCAACGAAGGTGCAGAAACCGAAGAAGATATTGACCCATCTTTGATTGATTTTAAGAAAGTGTTTATCAATGCAGAAATCATTGAAGAAGATGGCGACGAATGGGCTTATGAAGAAGGTTGTTTGAGTATTCCAGGAGTGAGAGCCGATGTTTATCGCCCAGAATTTATTACGATTCGCTATTTTGATACTGATTGGGTAGAGCATACCGAAGAATACGAAGGTTTGGCGGCACGAATTATTCAGCACGAATATGACCACATTGATGGTATTTTGTTTACTGACCATTTAACGTCATTGAAAAAGCAGTTGTTGAAGAAAAAACTCACTAATATCACGAAAGGTGATGTGGATATTGAGTATCGCATGAAGTTTCCGAAGTAAAATTTAGGCTGCTTCGGCAGTCCGATTCCTTTGGTGGCGTCGACTGTTTCGGCAGTCCGATACGCTCAGCCACCGAAAAACCAAATGATATTTCGCTGGCTGAGCGTAGCCAAAGCCAGCGAATAAATATAAAATCAGAAAAATGTCAGAAAGTAGCATCCAAAATCTAAAAATTTCGTTGGTTCAGACCAATCTTCATTGGGAAAATCCGACGGCAAATTTGGCTATGCTTGAAGAAAAGATTTTTGACATTGATGAGCCTACCGATTTAATCATTTTGCCCGAAATGTTTACGACTGGCTTTTCGATGAAAGCCGAACAGTTTGCCGAACCAATGAACCTCACAACGACTCGTTGGATGAAGCAAATGGCGGCACAAACTGGGGCGGTCATTACGGGTAGCGTGATTATTAAGGAAGGTGAAAAGTACTATAATCGCTTACTTTGGGTTACGCCCGAAGGTGAAGTTGATTCTTACGATAAACGCCACCTTTTCAGAATGGCGAAAGAAAATGATGTTTACGCTGAAAGTACTAAGCGACTTATTAAAAACATTAAAGGTTGGAAAATTTGTCCGCTTATTTGCTATGATTTGCGTTTTCCTGTTTGGAGCAGAAACGTTAATCTCGATTACGATTTGTTGATTTACGTAGCCAATTGGCCACAAGTGCGTATGTATCCGTGGGATTCGCTTTTGGTGGCTCGTGCCATCGAAAACCAAAGTTATGTGGTGGGTGTAAATCGTGTGGGCGAAGATGGCAACGATTTTCCACATTCGGGCAATTCGGCGGTCATTGATTTTGCGGGAAAAGTGCTTTTCCGTGAAATTGACAACGAAATTATTCACCACCATACACTCGACCGCTCTTCTCTCGACGAGTTCCGTCAACGTTTTCCCGCTTATTTAGATGCTGATAGTTTTGTGATTGACTTGTAATTATACTCAAGGTCTGCTTTTTCAATGATAGAGTTTATAAACGCTCTCGCTTTCATCTCTTTTAGTGCTGCATATTGCTTTTTATCTTGGTTTGCAGCTTCTGCAATTTCATATTTTAATTGTTGATATTCTGTCTTTGCGGCCTCATTAGCAATTAGATAATTTCTAAATGTAATGTGTCTTTGTAATTCTTCGCTATCAACTGGGCAAGCATATAAATGATGTGTTATCGTATCGAGTATTTGGTGTTTATTTCCCCACATCCCTCTTTTGAATACCTCTCGATTTATAATTCCTTGATTTCCATTGTGATAATATCCAATTTTCTCCAAACCCTTTTTTACTGCTTCAAAAGGCACATTATTTTCATATACTATATCAATGTCAATAATCGGTTTAGCGGCTAATTTCGGAACGGCAGTGCTTCCAATATGCTCAATTGATATATTAAGATTCATCAAAGCATCATCAATAACGCTTTTGATAGCCTTAAAATCTTCTAACCATTTTTCTTGATATTCTTGAATCGGCATAATTTAATTTTTAGGCCAATCAAACAACTTTAATAGAAACACTTCCCACTTTCATTCCTTTTTCGACGTATCGGTGTGCTTCGGCAACTTCTTCTAAAGTGTAATATCTATCAATTATGGCACGAAGATGTCCTTTTTCGGCTAACTCTTTGAAAAACTCTACTTGTTCTTTCGTGTCTTTCGGAATCGGGAAAACGATTTTCTTGGTGAAAAGTGGTAAATAGACATTTTGAGACAAATACCCCAATTCGGTCGAGAAATAAGTGCCGTTTTCTTTCAATAGTTTTTTACATTTGAAAAACGAACTTTTGCCAACGGCATCAAAAACTAAATCAAATTTTTTATCGGTATCGGTAAAATCTTCTTTGGTGTAATCTACCACAAAATCAGCTCCGAGTGTTTTTGCCAAAGCGAGGTTTTTAGTATCGGTTACTGCTGTTACTTCCGCTCCAAAATATTTTGCCAGTTGTAAACCCGAACTACCAATCGAGCCAGAAGTACCGTTGATGAGTATTTTAGTGGTTTTATCAATTTTGAATTTTTCTAAATAATTCAGAGCTAAATATGGGCCTTCACAAATACAAGCGGCTTCGTAAAAAGTAAGATTTTTCGGTTTGAGAGCAATTGAAGCACTTTCGGGTATCGTGAGGTATTCGGCATGAGTGCCAAAATTTGATGTGCTTAGTCCAAATATTTCATCTCCGACCTTGAATGACTTTACGTTTTCGCCGATTTGCTCAATAATTCCCGCAAATTCACTACCGAGTGTATGAAAACGGGGTTTAAAAAGTCCCGTAAATAATCTTGAAATAAAATATTCGGCCGAACGCAGACCCGTATCAGTTCGATTAACTGTTGTTCCGTAAATTTTCACCAGAACTTCGTTTGCTTTTGGCGTAGGTTTTTCAATTTCTTGAAGTTTCAGTACATCAGCCGAGCCGTATTCAGTATTTATAATTGCTTTCATAATCTTGTTTTTGATTCAAAACAAAAGCTAAACAGCAAAATAAACCACTAAATATTGACAAAAGGCAATAAAAAGGCTTTGTTTGGGGGAATTTTGGGTAAGTGACTATTTATTTTCTAAACTTTTTTTGATTAGATTTTCTAAATCAGACCCATAAATATTTGTGCCAATTATCTGTCGTTTACTATCAAACACAGCGTTAAATGGGATTTGAGAAATATTGTTTTCTCTTAAAACTCGTGCTTGCCAACCACTATCATCAGAGAGATGCTTAAATTTTGTCAAATTATCTTTTTGGATTGCTTTTACCCAATTCTCATCGTTTTCATCTATTGAAATAAAAATAATTTCTAACGAAGGGTATTGATTTGATAATTTTATAATCTCTGGATGATTTTGTCGACACGGCCCACACCAACTTGCCCAAAACTCAGTTATAATTATTTTTGAGTTTGATTTTTCAATGGTTTCGTTTAAACTTTTTTGTTCACCATCAATATTTTTGAGTAGTAAATTATCGGGTATTTTAAAGTTTTTGCCAACTTCTGACGTTTCATTTTCTCTTATAAATTCGTCTTTTAAAACAGTGAACGTTGTTGTATTTGGGAATTTCTGAGTTAAAAAATCATACAAATTTAAGCACTCATTTACATATCGTAGTTTGTTCTTCGTACATTGTTTACTTAAATGCACTGCAATTAATGCTGATATTTGATAAAAAGGTTCATTCTTTGCTTTTGAAATAAATGAGGAGTACTCTTGTTTAAGAAATGTATTAAGTTTCTTCTCTTTTATTCTTATATTGATTGTGTCATTTGTAGAAATAGATGAATCTAAAGACATTTTTTGCCTTACAAATTTTAAGAGAAATGCTCTTAGTTCATCATTTGTTCTTTCAAAACCTTCCGTTTTTTTATTTGACTTTAGTACATCAAATGTTTTTTTTTCACAATCGACTTCAAGAATAATCTCGCCAGAAGATGTGATAAAAGAGCCAGAAGCATATTTGTAACTCTGTATTGAAATCTGAGACCATGTATCATCTCCTTTATAAATAAAAGACACTTTACCATCAGTATCTGGTAAATCTAATGAATCAATTAGTTTTGGGACATTATCAAGTGTATGAAATAAGATTTTATCTCTGTGGTTTGAATTGTTTTTGTAGTTGATAGTAATTACACACGGCTCTTCTTGTGCTTTTATATCGTTAGCTACTAATAGAAAAATTAAGAAGAGTGGAAATAAGAAGTTTGGTTTCATGTGTTTTGTTTTTTGCTCAACAGAAATATAAATTAAACGTTTTACAGTTTATTAATCGTATTTCTTGCATCACAAAATCTATTTTCACGCCGCCACAAAAAAATCCTGCACTTCGTGGGGTTGTACTTTTATAACATTGGCAAGCACCAAAACTATCAAAGTCCGAGAAGCTACTTTTCGTGGAATATTGGCAATACTGGCGTAGGTTTCTACCGTGATGGTTGGATTTTCGGCCAAATATTTCATCAAAATCTGTTCTTTTTCTCCGTAGTTAAACTTGATATTCAGACCTTTACGTTCGCCTTTCAAGATTTCTTTCATTTCTTTGCTGGCTTGCACCGAGCGGTCGGCCACTCGCACATAAGCCCGACGGTTTTCTACAATTCCATCTAAATCTACATAATGAGGCTTAAACGGACTTTTCTGAATATCATAAATTAAAACCTCTCGCTCGCCTTCAACAATTAGGCGTTCGAGCTGATAATCAATGGCAGGATAAATGTATTTTTCGATGGCTTTTTGTAGAATATACTCGTCTTCATCGGGAAATTTTAAGCCTTTTATGCTCTTGTCATCGCCGATGCCCACAATCAATTTTCCACCATCCGTATTGGCGAAAGCAACCATCTCTCTGACAATTTTCTCAGGGTGATTGGTCTTTAGTTTAAATTCTACGAACTTATTTTCGCCGTGGCGAACGAGTTCTTTTAATACCCGTAAATCAACTTTTGATTGTTGGGTTGGTTGGTAATCCACCATCATTTCCCGAATGATTGGGTTATGGTTCTTTACAGCAGTTTTTGTGTGGTGGAAAGAACGTAAAAATCTTATTTAAAAATATAGCTTTTGCCTTGATTATCAAACAACCTCAACAAAATTTTCAAGTATTTAATACTTATTAGAATAACTTAGTTTAATTTCGTTTGTTTTGTACAAACCTATTCTAACATGAAAATTTTTTTATTCCTCTCACTATTTTCTATGAGTACTCACATTATTACAGCCCAGTCAAAAACCATTGGTAAAATCGACCGCTACGATGCCGCTTTAGACAAAATCTTAGACATTGATGCTAAAATTGAGGTTTTGGGCGAAGGTTTTGTTTGGTCAGAAGGCCCCGTTTGGGTCAAAGATGGCGAATATTTATTATTTTCGGATGTGCCAGCCAATACAATTTATCGCTGGAAAAAGGGCGAAGAAATTACCGAGTTTTTGAAACCTTCGGGCTATACAGGAATCTCACCATACAGTGATGAGCCTGGTAGTAATGGCTTGATTATCAATCGAGTAGGAAACTTAGTTTCGTGCGAACACGGCGACCGCCGATTGGCAGAAATGCCGCTGACTTTTGGCGGAAAACGTACGTTGACCGATAACTATATGGGAAAAAGATTTAATAGCCCTAATGATGTCGTGCAGAAATCGAACGGAGATTATTATTTTACTGACCCACCTTATGGTTTACGCCAAAAAGAAGACGACCTAAGCCGTGAAACACCCCTTTTTGGTGTTTATAGAGTTGATAAAACTGGAAAAACGACACTAATCATTGAAGATTTAACCCGCCCAAATGGTTTGGCATTTTCACCCGATGAAAAAACGCTTTACGTGGCACAATCTGACCCCGACCGTGCGTATCTAATGGCATATCCTGTTTTTGTTGATGGAAAAGTTGGGAAAGGAAAGGTTTTTTATGATATGACATCAATGGTGAAACAAGGACTAAAAGGCTTGCCCG
>JBKBSS010000070.1:9048-12425 GCA_046291385.1 Emticicia sp.
AAATTGATAAAAAAGGCAATATTTTCACAACAGGCCCAGGAGGAATTTTGATTCTTTCGCCCGAAGCCAAGTTGCTGGGAAGAATTGATACGGGTGAACCCACAGCCAATTGTGCGTTTGGAAATGATGGTTCGACACTTTACATTACTGCCGATATGTATGTGTTAAAAGTGCAAACGCAGACGATTGGTGTTGGGTTTTAAATGTTTGTGCCACACCTCTTTATCAGCGATGAAGAAGTGTGGCATAAACTCTTTTGTCTTAAAAATCAACTTTAAAGTTCAAAATAGGCACAATTGGCAGGGCATAATTATAGTAAATTTGCTTTGTTGTGCTATTGTAGCGTTGTTGAATTTTGTTTTTTCGGTTCGTAACATTCTGTAAATCAGCACTCAGAGTCCATGTTGCACCCATTTTATTGATTTTGTAGGCAATTCCCAAATCAATTCGCCAATAATCGGGTAGGCGAGGTATGTACGCTTGCGTAGCGTCGGTAACTGTTGTGTTTCTCTTGATTGATTCTGCCAAATTTATTGGAATGTACCGATTCCCACCTCGCCACATAAATCGGCTATTCATTACAAAAAAATGCTGTTTTTGTTTGCCCAGTGGAAACTCCTTGCCAGCCAAAGCATTTCCTGCATAAGTATTATTAAAAACTGTATTTCGCCACTGATTGTCTCTTGCTTTAAACTTCGACCCGAAAAATGAGCCTGTGAGCAAAAAATAGTATCCTTTGGCAAAATACCGTTCTAAAGTTAGCTCCAAACCTTGGTTTTCGCCTAAACCGTCATTTGAAAGCACTGTTGTTGTCAGACCTGATGAAGAATTGAGCATTGAAAAGAAGTTTTTTCTGTTTGAATCAACGGGTACTTCAAATAATTTCTGATAGTAACCTTCGATTTTTAGGCGAGTGTTTTCTCCCAGACTGCGGTCGTAGCTAATCACATAATGGGCTGCACGGGTCATGCCTAGATTGCGGTTAGGTTGCACAAAGATTTCGCCAGTTTTACGGCGTTTGTAGAGGTACAAAGAAATTGGTTCAAGCCGACTGTGAAGTCCAAAACCAGCACTCAGCGATTGTTTTTCATCAATCTGATAACGCAAACCAAAGCGTGGTTCGATGGTCTGATTTTCATTCAATAAAAATCGGTTGAAATGTACACCGCCCGTAATACTCAATTTCTGAGAAAGATTATATTTTGCTTGACTATATACTTGAATAAAATGCGTAGCGTCGTTTTCGGTGAGGTAATTTACCAAAGTATTTCGGAAATTATCTCTTCTGTCTTCGTTTAATTTGTAGCCTAATCGACTGATAATAAGACCCGTACGGATTGTACCACGAGAATTTATCTTATAATTATAGAGTGTCGAAAATCGAAAATTATTATAAGCGTAAAGATTCTGATTGGTCGTTACCCAAGTTTTGTTATTGATAAAATTCTCTTGAAATGACTTATTAGATTCGTTTGAGGCCGATAAAACGGAATAAAAATATCCTTTACTTCCTGTCGAAATTTTATGGCTCAGGCCGCTTACGCCCATTTGATTGCGTTCGTTTGCTCGAAAATTTGTGCCATTATCGTCCGAAAAATTTAGGCCACCAACGCCCCAAAGCAAAAATGTTCCTGCTCTTTTGGTTGGTAGATTTACCGTAAAATTCATATCTCGGTAAGCAGGTTTAAATCCACCTGTTTCGATGGCAAGTAGCCCTGATTTTAGTAAAAGTTCGAGCGTAGAATAGCGAAAATTGAAGCGATAAGAAGCTCCATTTTTAGAAATAGGCCCTTCGGCGGCAGCTTCTAAACCAATAACGCTTAGTTGACCCATAAATTCGTGTTTTTGGTCGTTTCCTCGACGAAGTTTTAAATCAAAAACACCCGAAGTTGCATTGCCATATTCGGCAGGAAAAGCCCCTGTCAGAAAATCAGAATTTGCCAGACTCCCACTATTTATCATGCTGATGATTCCACTCGTTGAGCCTTGTCCATCGCCAAAATGGTTGGGATTTGGGATTTCTACTCCCTCCAGCCGCCAAAGTAAGCCTTTGGGAGAATTTCCCCGAATCACGATTTCATTATTTTGGTCATTTCCAGCCGATGTTACGCCCGCAAACGCCATCGCCATACGTGCGGGGTCGGTGTATCCGCCTGCGTAGCGATTGCTTTCTTGCACCGTAAATTGCCTACCACTTACCATGGCAAGTTCGTTCAAGGTTTTTTCTTTGCTTTGTTCGGCTTTTACGACAACCTCCTTCAAAAATTGTGGACTTTCGGACATTTCTATGGTCAAAATCAACTCTTTTCCGCTACCAATTTCGAGTGTTGGTAAAGTGCGTTTATCATATCCAATCATTGAAAAAGTAAGTGAATATCGCCCGATAGGTAGTTTTTCAAAGCGAAAATCACCTTCGCTATCAGTAGTTGTGCCTTTGTTTGATGGCGAAATAATGACCGAAACCGCAGGAATGGGTTGTTGAGTTTCTTTGTCTAAAACTTTTCCTCTGAGATTTTGTGTAGGAGTTTGGGCGAAGCAATTACATGAAAAAAGAAATATAAGTAGGAAACTAAAAACCTTTTTCATGGGTATTTAATGATTTTTTGATTGTTTAGATACAAAAATAGGGAGTTGTGCATGAAAAACACAACTCCCCATACTTTCTTATTTTACTTTTACTCTTCCCAAGCCCAATCAATTCGGTGTTTCATGTCCTTAATTGACATTCCGTTGGCTTTGAAATAGCTTCTTATTTCGTCAACTTTATCGTATTGTTGGTTGGCTTTGTATTCTCGGTAAAGATTCAGCATTCCGTTCAGAACAGAATCTGAGTTTTCGGCTTTTTCTTCTTTCAAACCTAAAATTCCTTCAATAAAAAGTACAAATTTTTCTTTTAATTCATTGAAAGTCTCTTCTCCAATGGCGGCTGGTTGCAACTGATTCATGTAAATCATGTTTACATATTTCAGCAAATTGAATAATTGAGCAATCGCAACGGCGGTATTCATATCATCGTTCATGGCATCGTAGAATGCAGCGATTGATTTTTCGATGTCTTGTTTTTTCTTTTCGTCAGTAGCAACTTCGGTTGGCTCGAAAGTAAGCGTTTTTGCTATTCTGAGTCCATTTGTTAGGCGTCGGAAGCCTTTTTGTGCAGCTTTTAGGGCATCATTCGAGAAATCAAGTGTGCTTCTGTATTGCGATTGGAGCATAAAGAAACGAACCGTCATTGGGCTGTATGCTTGCTCAAGCAAAGCGTGGCTTCCTGCAAAAAGTTCGGCTGGTAGAAACGAATTTCCCAAAGATTTTGACATCTTTTGACCATTTACCGTGAGCATATTTGAGTGCATCCAGTATCGTACGGGTTCTTTGCCTGT
>JBKBSS010000071.1:0-12261 GCA_046291385.1 Emticicia sp.
TCTCATGCAGAGAGAAACTATGGTAGCCGAAAATTGTGGCTAAATCTATTCTTAGAAAACTTTGTACAAAATAAACAGCAATATTTGCTATCAATAAGTTACGAACAATGGGTGTAACTTGAAACATATCGTAATGTTGGTTAAAGTAACTTTCTCGTCGAACTCAAAATCGCTATTTGCGATACATTAATTCTGCTAATTGGTCTAACGACAAAATCGTCATAATTGGTTCACCATTAGGTGTATAGCTCGGCACGGCGGTCTCAAAAAGCTGATGAATCAGCAGGTTTATCTCAATTCTTGAAAGTTCGCCCATGTACTTTGATGATGAACGCTTCGAAAATGAACGAGCTACGTTTTCTAATCTATCTAACTGTAAATCGGTCTGATTAGTTTTGTATTGTTGTACTAAACCTTCAAAAATTTCTTTTTCGTTCTCTTCTTGCACTTCAGGCGGAACGCCATTGATTTTGATAGTATGCTGCCCAAACTCTTCAAACGAAAAGCCCAAAGCCTTAATGTCCTCTTGGATTTCCATGACCAACAGGTAATCAGCGGGCTGTAAATCTAATGTTTTCGGAAAAAGGAGTTGTTGAGTAAACGATTTCTTATTCTTTAAATTGTTGTAGTATTTCTCATATAAAATTCGCTCATAAGCCGCCCTTTGGTCAATGAGCATCATGCCGTTTTTGGCTTGGGCGACAATGAAACGATTTTGTATCTGAATCGCACTAATTTCTTGAATTTCGGCAATTCTACGGCTTTCGTCCGAAATACCATTGGCTTTGCTGCCCATTGTCATTGGCTCAGAATCAAAACCCAATCTTGCCTGATTGTTGGGCTTGAAACCCTCTAAACCATCAAAAAGTTTTCGCCAATTTTCGGTATTTGAAGATGAATTGTCCCGTTGGACGGCACCCCGTTTTTCTCTGTAAGCATCATCTCGTTGGGGCTGATAAGTGCCTTGCTGCGATGAAGGACGAGCATTTTCAAAATCAGATAAACCCGAAAACGATGGACTGATTGGATTGGGCGAATCGCTGAAACGATTGGTATTCGTAAGATTCGCAAAATTTATATCCGACTCAAAATCTATCGTTGGCGTAAGATTATAAACTCCGATGGCTCTTCTGACCGCCGAACGAATAATGGCATAAACGGCTCGTTCGTCATCAAATTTTATCTCGGTTTTGGTCGGATGAATATTTATGTCAATGTGCGAAGGGTCGATTTCGATAAACAACACATAAAACGGGCTGCTTCCTTCGGGAATCGTTGCCTCAAAAGCACTCAGCACGGCATGGTGCAGATAATTATGCTTGATAAAACGCTTATTGACAAAGAAAAACTGTTCGCCACGCCCTTTTTTGGCTGATTCTGGTTTTCCTACGTAGCCCGAAATATTTACGAAAGGCGTTTCTTCTTCACAGCTTGCCAATTGTTCACGGTAAGCTTTTCCGAAAATATCAACAATTCTTCGGCTGAGTTTTCCCGCAGGAAGATTATAAACTTCTACATCATTATGATAAAGCGTAAACGTAATATCGGGATGAGCCAGCGAAACTCGTTGGAATTCGTCAAGAATATGTTTCATCTCGACGGGATTCGATTTCAGGAAGTTTCGTCGAGCGGGAACATTAAAAAAGAGATTTTTTACTTGAAAATTCGTTCCTTTTGTGCAAGAAACCGATTCTTGACTTTTTATTTCTGAGCCTTCGATGCGAATCATCGTGCCTATTTCGTCAGTCATTCGGCGGCTGCGTAATTCTACTTGGGCAATGGCCGCAATTGAAGCCAATGCTTCGCCACGAAAACCCATTGTCAGAATCGAAAAAAGGTCATCAGCCGTGCGGATTTTTGAAGTGGCGTGTCGCTCGAAACTCATGCGAGCATCCGTAGCCGACATTCCCATTCCGTCGTCAATTACCTGAATGAGTGTTCGTCCCGCATCTTTTACAATCAATTGTATATTATTGGCACGGGCATCAATCGAATTCTCCAAAAGTTCTTTCACCACCGACGCTGGTCGTTGCACAACTTCTCCTGCCGCAATCTGATTGGCTATTGAGTCGGGTAGTAAATGAATAATATCGAGCATAGATTCAATTATCAATTATCAATTATCAACGGGCGGCATTCCGCTGGGCGGCATTCCGCTTATCAGTCCTCAACTAAGGCTCAACTTTAAAACATTATAAAAACCAAAACTGTTCGTTTAATGCAAATTTGTCGCTTTTCGAGGGGAAATCATTGAATAATCTGATTTTTTTTTGAGAAAACTCCTAAAATCGACTTTTGATGCACTATTGAACTAAATATGGTTTTTCGGTTTACCAAACAAAAAAGTATTATATTAAGTTTTTTTTGAACTATTCCAATACAATACATTGTTTCGTTATAAAAATTAAACTCCTCTCAAAAATGAACAAAATCGTAAAAATTATTCTGATTATAGCGGCCGTTTTGGCTGTTGCATTTTTTGGTTTGAAAACCTTTACGAAAAGCAAAAGTCCATCCGAAACTGCCAAATTCGACCAAAATGGATTGACAGTACAAGTTGACTATTGCCGACCTTACAAAAAAGGCCGTGAGATTTTCGGAAAACTGTTGCCTTATGGAGAAGTTTGGCGTACTGGTGCAAACGAAGCCACGATTTTTGAAGCAAAACAAGACATAAAAGTAGGTGATAAAACCCTGAAAGCAGGAAAATATACGCTTTGGACAATTCCGAATGCCGATAAATGGACAATTATCTTAAACAGCGAAACTGGACAATGGGGAACAAATTACGATGAGAAAAAGGATGTTGTGAGAGTAGATGTTCCAGTTGGAAAATCAGTCGAAATGATGGAACAATTTAAAATTGATTTTGCTGCGGCTGGCACTGGTGCAGAAATGATTTTGCGTTGGGATAATACCGAAGTAAAAGTGCCGATTGGTTTGTAAAATAAGACCTTAGAAAATCTCTCGCAAAAGTTTTGTGAGAGATTTTTTATGCCCGAAATTTCACAAAAATATGTTCATCATAAAGTTTTCCTTCTTTAAACAGCGATTGTTTCAGAATGGCTTCTTGATGGAAACCTGCCTTTTCTAAAACTCGCATGGAGGCGAGATTATACTCAAAAACGCCAGCATATATTCGGTGAATATCGTGATTTTTGAAGGCATACTCAACAATTTCGGTGATGGCTGATGAAATTATTCCTTTGCCCCAATGTGCTTCGCCCAGCCAATAGCCTATTTCGGCATTTTTTCTATAAATATCATCTTTCAGTAAAATACCAATACCGCCAACAGCTTCATTCTCAACCACAATCGCAAAATTTTCTGGCGAGTTTTTGGCAATTTTTATCCAACCGAAAGCCGCTTCGATGGTGTAAGGATGTGGAAAAATATCTTTCAGATTTCGCCAAATATTATAGTTATTGGCATTTTTCGTGAGCGATTCTTCGTCGCCTGATTGCCATTGGCGTAGTGTGTATGGTTGGGTCATGTTTTGCTTAAATGTTGTAATTATGTTTTAAATATTGTAAATTTAAACAAAAATGGGTTACAAATATTAGATTTATGGAGTTTGACAATTTTGGGAATTTGCATCCATACGGTATAATAAAGGCAGAGTTAAATATTATTGAAGAATTATTCGTGACAAGTTTTGCTGAGTCAATAACGAGGGAAACGCTTTTTGGAGACTTTCATTTATTCCTAAATGAAATTAAAATTATAGTAGAAAATGGTACGTTGTGGTTGGATGGGAGTTTTGTTACACTCAAGAAAGACCCGAGAGATATTGATATTCTTATTTTTGTTCGTTCCGAGATTTTATTGGAAAAAGAAAGAGAACTTACGATTTTAAAGAAGAAATATCAACCTAAGATAGACAGCTATTTTATAGAATTGTTACCTGAAAATCATCCGAAATATTTTTTGTTTGAAATGAATCGTAAAGAATGGTTGTTTACTTTCTCAACAAGTCGAAGTTTTTAGAATAAAGGAATTATACAAATTGAATTTTAAGAAAATGGAAATAGTAGAGGAACTTTTGCATACAGGTGAAGAACGGGCTTTAAGAATTGCGAAATTATTGCAACTAATAAGCATGCACCAAAATTCTATTGAACAGCATAAAAAAGCGGGAAGCCCCAATTTAATTTTAGAACAGTATCAAGAACTATTGAAACAACGTATTGAAGAATTACAAGAAATTATGCAAGAAGTTGGGATTCAAATTTATCTTGATACTGTCAATAAAGCCGCTTAATACTTTCATTTTACATCATAACTAATCTCCTGATTGTCAAGTAGTTTAGTGATGCGTTCGCTTGGCGAAAAAGCTATAATTAATTCTTTTTTCGGGCGTTCATCTTCGTCGTCGCTCCATTCCCAGTCTTCACAAGTGGCGTCGAGCAAATCAAGTAGCGTTGGTAATTTATCGGGATTTCGTTCTTTTTCTACGAATGAATCAGAATTTGAGATATAAATAGCAATTTTACTTTGCTCCAACCACGATAAGTCATTGAGCATTTCGTCGAACGAATCAAGGTTAAAACCAAAATATTCTGGAAAGTTAAGTGCTTTGGCAACTTCTTCGTAAAAACCTCTTAATGTATGTGCTTTTAGCCCATCAATCTTTGCGATATGATAGCCGTTTAGTGGCTCTAAATTGTTGGTTATAAGGAAATTAGGCATTTTTATAATATTAATACATTTTTGAAAGTGAACTAAAAGTTCACTCCACATTTATAAAACTTTTATAGTGATTCTTGGTAAAATATGCTCTGCCATCCGAGCCAGTTAAGAGCCGTTCTGCTCCTCGATTTCGGCCTTGTTGCTTAGGGTTTACATCCCATTCTTGGTAACTTATTCGGCGACCGCTTTCATCTTTTTGCGGAAGTTGTTTTTCATAATTTCCAAATTTACGTCCACCAACGTAGCCTTCGGGAGCAGAACCGTTTTCTTTGATATATTTCAGTACTTCATAAACTTTCTGCGGAATCTTATTTTGCTTATTCGACTGATAATCAGTTGATTTCTTCTCAGTTTTTCTTTCAGCTTTTGTTTCTTCCTGTCTCGACTGCTGTGTCGAGGTTTCGGCAACTTTATATGTTTCTTGTCTTTGAGCTTGTCGGCAACCCAAAAATATTTGACTAATTAATCCGACAACTAAAAGGGTATTTCTTAAAAAAGTATTCACAATATTGGATTTTTAACCCCCTTAGGGCAGTCCGATGGGTCGGCTGGGGGTTAGTTCAACGAAAAAGCGGGGACTTTCATCACAATGGCATTATTAAACATTAGCTCGGTGATGGTGGGTTGCATGAAATCAATCAACGGAAACTCTCCGATGATTCTCATTACTTCCAATTCATCATCAGCATTGACTACGCACCAAAGGCGGTCACGCTCCATTGAGAGGGCATAAGATTGTATTTTTCCATCTTCCAAAAGCCGATTTACCATCATTCTTTGGGCTGGAATTTTTATAATTAATTTCTCTGGAAATGGGTTTGGCAATTCAAACTCTACCATAAATTGGCTCATATATTTCTCGTGGGCTTTGGGTTTAATACAACTAATAGAAACGCAAATGACTTATAATCAACAGTTTATGTAAACGTAAACTTGTTTTAAAAATAAATTTCTACACTAATATAAACAAGTTTTCTAAAAAAAACGTTTACTTTGCAGAACTTATCTCAAAAGGGGTGCCTCAATATAACGGGCTGAGATTATACCCATTGAACCTGTACACGGATAATGCCGCCGCAGGGAAAAAGAGTGCTTTTAGGAAAGTAATGACCTCCGAAAATGTGCTTAGATTTATTCAATTTTAAATTTTGTCAAACCAAAACGGCAAGCCGACGGAACACCCGTACGACTCACGCAGTTTCGACAGGATTTTGCTCCTTTCTCCTGTTGTTAAAACTTTCAAAAACAATGAAAAAATTAACAACAAATCAATTAACAATTAAACAATTATCAATTATCAATCATCAACGATTTGACGTATTAATCAGAAAATTTATTATTTCTCTGTTAATTGTTAATTGTTCATTGATAATTGTAAACGCTCAAGATTCTACTTCAATCAGGCAGCTCAATGAGGTGGTTGTGAGTGCTACTCGTGCCAACGAAAAAACTGGTATGGCGTTTACGAATGTTTATCAAAAAGACATCAAAAAAGTAAATTTGGGACAGGATATGCCGTTTTTGCTCAATCAGTTGCCTTCGGTGGTGGTGACTTCTGATGCTGGTGCGGGCGTGGGCTACACGGGTATCAGGATTCGTGGCACTGACCCGACTCGTATCAATGTTACGCTCAATGGAATTCCCTATAATGATTCCGAATCGCAGGGAACTTTTTGGGTAAATATGCCCGATTTTGCTTCATCGGCACAGAGTATTCAAGTGCAGCGTGGCGTTGGAACTTCGACCAACGGTGCGGGGGCTTTTGGAGCGAGTATCAATATCAATACTTTGGGCTACGAGCAAGATGCTTTTGGCGAAACTAACTTTTCGGTTGGCTCATTCAATACGCTGAAAACCAACGTATTGGCCAGTACAGGTTTATTAAATGGACATTTTGTAGTTGATGCTCGTTTATCAAAATTGAGTTCGGATGGCTACATCGACCGTGCTGCTTCTGACCTAAAATCATTCTATGTTTCGGCAGGGTATTATGGTAAAAATAACTTCGTAAGATTCAATGCTTTTTCGGGAAAAGAAATAACATATCAGGCTTGGGAAGGCGTACCTGAAAGGTTTTTGAAAACCAATCGTACTTTCAATCCTTACACTTACGATAACCAAGTCGATGATTATCAGCAAGACCATTATCAGTTGATTTCTTCTTTTAAACTTAGCAAAAACTGGACATTTAACCCGACTTTGCACTACACAAAAGGAAGAGGTTTTTATGAACAATTCCGTGAAAGTCAGTCGTTTGCCAACTACGGCTTGCCAAATGTGATTATTGGCAGAGATACGATAAAGAGAACCGATTTAGTGCGTAGAAAATGGCTTGATAATGATTTTTATGGAGCAACTTACTCGCTTGATTATCAATCGAGTAAAAAGTTTTCGGCGAATATTGGTGGCGGTTGGAATAAATACGATGGCGACCATTTTGGTGAAATTATCTGGGCAAGAAATGCTTCTACTTCTGATATTCGTTATCGTTGGTATGAAAGTAATTCGATAAAAACCGATTTTAATATCTACACAAAAGGCTATTATCAAGTATCAGAAGCCTTGAATTTCTTTGCTGATTTGCAATACCGAACTGTTAGTTATGACATCAAAGGCGTGAACGACGACCGAACTGATATTACGCAACAATCTAACTATCAATTCTTTAACCCTAAGTTTGGTGTAAATTATCAGTTGAGTAAAACTTCTTCGGTGTATGCTTCGTATGCAGTTGGAAACAAAGAACCGAGCCGTCAAGATTTTGTGGATAATGCCCAAGCACCTTTAGCCGAAACATTGCGTGATTTGGAAATCGGTTATCGCACGGCTGGACAAAAATTGAGCTTCGATGCTAATTTTTATTACATGAATTACAAAAATCAGTTGGTACTGACTGGACAAGTGAATGATGTTGGAAATACTATCAGAGTGAACGTTCCAGAGAGTTATCGTGCAGGTTTGGAATTGATGGCCAACTGGAAGTTCGCCCCACGTTGGGCGTTGTCGGCCAATACTACTTTTAGTCAGAATAAAATCAAGAATTTTACAGAAACAATTGTGAATTATGATGGTGATGCCAATCAAATAAATAGTTTATCGAAAACTGATATTTCGTTTTCTCCAAACTTGATTGCGGGTGGCCAGCTTTCGTATAATCCCGCCAAAAATGTTGAATTGGCTTTGATGACAAAATACGTAAGCAAGCAATTTATGGATAATACTTCCGACGATAATCGTAGCCTTGATGCTTTCTTTGTGAATGATGTTAGAGCGAGTTATTCTATCAAACCCAAGGCGGAACGCCGCCCGATAGTTAAAGAGTTGACTTTCAGCTTATTAGTCAATAATATTTTCAATCATTTGTATGAGTCGAATGGTTATACGTATAGCTATATTTACGATAAACAAATAACCACCGAGAATTTTTATTACCCGCAAGCAGGCACAAATTTCTTGTTGGCGGTGAAAGTAAGGCTTTAAGTTAGCTATCCGTGGCACGGTTCAAGACCGTGTCACGGATAAAATAAAGATTTTTAAATCCAACCACCCGCACGATATTCTCGTTTCACGAAAGCATTTGCTTCATCAAAATTGGTGATTTTCATAGTTGCACCATCCCACAAAAGTTTTTTTCTGCCGATAAATTTATCTTTAGAATTTCTCATCAAAAACGAACGAACGGCCAAATTTCCCATCAAAACGGTTTCGGTTAAAGGCCCCGACTGGTCGAACGACGAACTGGTGTATGTACCAAAACCTGATTTACAGGCTTTTACCCATTGCTGTTGGTGACCATTTACTCCACCTTCTACGACTGGGCGTATTGGTTCTGGTAATTTTATGTTTTCAAATTTTCCGTTGAGGAAAACCTTCGGATTATCGCCAAAAATCTCGCAAGCCAGTACGCCTTTTGTACCGATAAACATTACGCCACCGTCGATGCTCGTAAAAATTTTATCATAATCACAGCCTTCGGGAAGTTTTGGGCGAATACCGCCGTCATTCCAAGTAAGATTGATTTCTTTGAAGTTTTTGCTTGTTGGATTCGGAAATTTGAGGTGAATTGAAGCCGATGGCGGACAAACATCATCGAAAAATGCTTCTTTGAAAAAATCGGCATAAACTTGTCCAACCGAACACTCAACCGAAGTTGGGTAACCCAATTTTAAAGCACGGAAAGGAACATCCATGAAGTGGCAACCCATATCGCCCAAAGCTCCCGTGCCGAAATCCCAATATCCACGCCAGCGAAATGGCATATAAGCCTCGTGATAATCTCGCATGGGGGCAGTGCCGAGCCACAGATTCCAATCAACTTCATTTGGGATTGGTTGTTTTTCTCCTTTATCTTTGGGCGATTGCACACCCTGCGGCCAAACTGGTCGGTTTGTCCAAACCTCCACCGAATGTACTTCTCCGATTGTACCGTTTTTGATGATTGCCTCCGTAATTCTTGTGCCTTTACTGCTACTGCCTTGATTGCCCATTTGGGTCACAACTTTATATTTTTCGGTTGCTTCGGTTAGTTTTCGAGCTTCCCAAATATCGTGCGTGAGTGGTTTTTCTACGTAAACGTGTTTGTTGAGTTGAATTGCCGACATCGCAATCGGGTAGTGCATGTGGTCAGGCGTGGTCACGATTACGGCATCAATATTTTTATCTTCCGACTCCAACATTTTTCGATAGTCTCGAAAATACGGAGCATTCGGAAATTTTGCTCGAAATTTAGCCGATTGTCTATCATCAACATCGCAGAGAGCTACAATATTATCAGAGCTATTGTTATAAGCCTGCAAAATATTAAAATCGGCTTTTCCGCCACAGCCAACGGCCGCAATATTGAGTTTATCGCTCGGTGCTACGAAGCCTTTGCCCAACACATGGCGAGGCACAATCATAAAACCTGCGGAAGCCAATGTGCTGGTTTTGAGGAAATTACGGCGTGAGTTTTGTTGTTTTTTGTCGTGAGAGTTGTTCATGCTGATAGAAGGTTGATTTTTTACGAAATGTAGAAAAAAAATGTGAATCTACTGTAGGTTTTCACTACTCGGGGTGAAGATTTTTAAAAACAAGTAAAAATAGAAAAGATTAAAGCAAAAATTGAACAAAAATTAAATTCAAACTCTTTATTTCAACCTTTATTTTCAATAAACTTAACTATTTTGAGATATTTTCAGTGAAAATATTTTCGATTTTTGCCAAAATTTTATTCTCTTCTACTTGGAAATATTTTTCTTCATGTAGAGTAGGTTTTCACGATATCACGACAATAAAACTTCAGCAGGAATACCCAACTGTTGATGAAAAATCTTAGCCAGTTTAAGCGTTAAAGGTTTCTTTTTATTGAGCAAGGCCGAAACATATCCCTTGCTTCCAATCTATGCGACTAAATCTTTGTTTAGTAAGCCTTTTTCTTCCATTTTTAGCTTTACTGTTTCAATTGGGTCGGGCGTTGGAATAGAGTGATGTATATCTTCATAAGCCTTAATTAAGAGTAAAGCAATCTGTAATTGTTTTCCTTCGGGGCTGTTTATATCTGGGGATAAATCGAATTGAGTATCTATCCATTCGAGCATCGTTTCATATTCTTGGTCGGTTTTTATTGGTCTTAAAGTCATAGTTTAATCTTTGTATTTTATAGTAGAAACATCTATTCTATCATATTCTGCATGAGTACCAAACCATTTAATTTGTATGGCTTTGTAAGTAAAAACAATACGAACAACCAAACGATAATGATTGCCCATGATGTTAAACATAAAAAGTTTTCTAATAGAGAATAAATTTATGAGTTTACTTCTAAAAAATCAACCATTTTAGTCTATTTTAATACAAAAAAGGCGTAATTTCCATAGAAATTACGCCTTTTAATATCTTGTAGGACAGGTTTGTAACCTGTCTTTTTTCAGTTTCTACGATTGACAGGCTGCAAACCTGTCCTACAATTTACACCGTCTGTTTTTCCAAATTAAATAAATCATTCAATACATCAATCAATGTTTCGGCTTCGCCACGTTTGCAGGCTGCTTTTAGCTGAATCACTGGCAACTTGATGATTTTTTGCATCATACTTGCCGTAATTTTATCCATTTTTTCTGCTTCTTCAGCCGAAAGTTCTTTTACGAAACGAGCCATTTCTTCTTTTCTGATTTGTTCCAAAGCTCCTTTCAATTTCTGAATCGTTGGCGAGACAATCATTTCTTGCGACCAGTTATTAAACTCACCAATCGCATCGCTAATGATGCTCAATACCTGCGGAATTGCTTCCATGCGGCGTTGAAGAGCCTCATTGGCACGGCGTTGGATTGTGTCCAAATCATACGCAACTACGCCCGTAACTTCCTCAATATCAGTCGCAATGCTATTTGGCACCGAAAGGTCAATCAGATATTTTACGGCAAGCGTTTTGTCTTTAAGTGTTTCTTTTGTGATAATCGGCGACTCGCAACGTACTGATGAAATAATAATGTCAGCATCTAAAATATTCTGATTAACCGATTGATAATCAGCTACTTCAAAATCTAATTCGCTGGCAAGTTTTTGTGCTTTTTCTAAAGTACGATTGGTAATCGTGATATTTTTATAACCTTTATCGGCCAAAGTTCTACACACATCTTCACCGATTTCGCCCAAACCAACCACCAAAATCTTCGGATTGCTCAAAAGTGGCAAGAAAGTTTCCATTACTTCTACGGTTGCGTAGGAAGTAGAAGCTGCTCCATCACGGAATGAGGTTTCTTGAACAATTTTTTTGTTGGTAAAGAAAATAGTGTGAAGCAATCGGTGTAAAAACGGCCCAGCCATTTGTACATCGGCCGCCCACTGATAAGCGTGTTTTACTTGATTCGGAATCTGCAAATCGCCAACTACTTGCGAGTGCAAGCCCATCGAAACTTCAAATAAATATCTTACAGCTTCGTTGTGGTCGTCGATTATTTCAAAATATGGCAGAATTTCGTTTGAACTAAGTATTTTTTGGCTGGCAATTAGGCGAATGATTGATTCGCCCAAATTACTTTCTGAAACGTAGTAAACCTCAGTGCGATTGCAAGTAGAAAGAACAAGCACTTCCGACACCTCAAACGTTTCACGCATCTTTAGCATCAAGGCCTTAGATTCTTCTTCGTTAAGTGCAATTTGTCCTCTTAGTTGTAAAGAGGCTTTTTTATGCGAAATCGTTATTGATTTAAATAATCCGTGCATCTTTTCTTAAATAGTTTGCAAATTTACGGTCAGAATCATTACAATGGATATGATTTCTGTCAGTTTTTTTAATTTAGAATAATTCTAAATTGATTTAATGTTTAATTCGTGTTTAACTTAAAAAAATACAAAAACTTAAAAGCATTTTGAAACCTATTTTTTCGTTAATCCTATTGATAGCTCAAATGTATTGTATTTACCTGATTGATAGAAAAAAATGGGTTAAACGACAAATTTTGGGTTGTTTGACAAATTTTTATTTATCTTATCTTTTCTACTATTATCTACGACAATATTCACTAAATAGTTTACCCAAAGCAGCGGAAATAAGAAAAGTGTAGTTAATTTAGAATTGTTCTAAATAAATTA
>JBKBSS010000072.1:0-12254 GCA_046291385.1 Emticicia sp.
TTAATATTCACTCAAGTACTTGATAGTCAAGGACAAATAGGGTTAAATAAAAAAGCAGATTCTTTATTTACTCAAAAAAAAAATGATGAAGCAAGAAAGATTTATGAAGAAATAGTCAAAAAAAATCAAAATGTTAGTCCCAAAGTTTATTTGAAGCTGGCAAACATTTCAGAATCGAAGGGTGAATTTGTGAAGGAACTTTACTATTTGAATCTATATTTTTTTAAACAACCGAACGAAAAAGTTTTTGAAAAAATGTATATCGTTGCCGCTGAGAACGGATTTAGTGGTTATGAAAAAAATGATTTGAATTATTTTTTGTTTTACTACCGCCAATATTCAAATTATGTTTGGGGTGGATTTCTCTTACTCGGAATTTATATTTTTACTGTTTTGATTCTCAAGAAAAAAAACAATCAATTCTCCCCTACTCGGCACAAAATTATTTTTATTGTGTATTTATTCTTTTTGGCAAGTTTGATAAATCTGCCTAATAACTATAAGTCAGTTATTATAAAAAATGAAAAAGTATATTTGAGAGATTACCCGTCAGCGGCCTCTCAGATTATTGGTAGTATCGGCGAAGGAAATAGATTGAATGTCATAAAGACCGATGATATTTGGTATCAGGTTTTATGGGAAGGGCAATTTTGCTACTTGAAAGAAAGTGATATTTGGGTAGTGAAATAAAAAAGTCCATCTACTTCCGTAAATGGACTCGACTAACAAATCAATGAATTTCACTGGTTTGTTTCAGCGGTGAGTTTTTTTCTTTGGAAAGTGTCGTATAAACTAATTTATCGACCAACCGTGGAAACCACTTATTGAGCCAAACTGTAAGTTTACCTTCACTTGTCAAAACAATCGAACTTTTTCTTTTCTTAATTGCTTTTACGATGTGCATCGCACACTCTTCCGAAGACATCATTTTCTGTTCATCACGCACAGTTTCTTGGCTTACCTCTCCGTGAGCATTAATGGCAGCAAAACGAATGTTTGATGATGTAAAACCTGGGCAAGCAGTCAGAACATTGACGCCTGTATGCAGCAACTCGGTGCGAATCGCTTCGAGAAAACCATTTACTGCAAATTTCGAGGCCGAATATCCACTTCTTACTGGCAATCCTCTAAAACCTGCAATCGAAGAAATACCTACAATCGTCCCTTTGGCTTTTTTGATGTAAGGCAAAGCTGCCTGAGTGAGATAAACTGTGCCAAAAAAATTAATGTCCATTACCTTGCGGATGGTGGCATCAATATCGGCATCTTCAAACATTGACCGCATCGTGATACCTGCATTATTGATTACGACGTCGATTCGACCGTAATGATAAATTGCTTCGGCAACTATGCGTTTATTGTCGTACTCTAAACTGGAATCGGCTACTAAATAATGGTTTTCGATTCCGTGCATTGAAAGTTCGTGGCTGGTTTGTTCTAATTTGTCGATATTTCGACCAGTGATAATCAACTTACAACGCTCTTTACCAAGTTCAAAGGCAAGAGCCTTACCAATACCTGACGAACCACCCGTAACGATTACAACTTTATCTGTTAGCATGGAAAAATATATTTAACAATAAATTAACACCAATAATTGGTACAACTCTATTTATTCTAATTAAATGATTTTTTTAACAAAAATGTTCCCATCAGACTTAAAAACAATGACTCAGAAAAAATATCACCTAACTAAGTGAATAATTCCTTTGTAAACTTGGTCAGAAAATGTAAGTGCATAAAAATAATCTCCCGCCGAAGCATCATCGCCCATCCATTTGAAATCTCGTTCGGTTGTTTGAAAAACAGAGTTTCCCCAACGATTCATAATCTCAAATTTTTTAAATTGTCGCTTGCAATTATCCTCTGCAATTAAGCCTAAAGTAAAATAATCGTTTTTACCATCGCCATTCGGTGTAAAAGTATTGAATGGCGGCACGGGATTCTCAATTACAGAATTATCTTTCAATATCAGTTTTACACTCACCGAATCTTGCAACTGTAAACAATTATTGTCTTTTGTAGAAAAATTAACAATAAACTCCCTTGATTCTTTGCCTCCGAGCATAAAACAAGTAGGTTTCCAAGTAAACAGACTACTTACTTTTCCTTTACCTTCTTTATTTTCAAACGTCATCAAAACATTTTTAAAATCAAAGCCATTTGGCATACCCGTAAGAGTAAGTTGCTCATTATCAGTATCCTGTGAATTAACGTTGAAAATTAGCTCATTATTGATATTAGGATTCAAAATAATTTCAGCAGTATTATTAGTGAGAGTTGTAAGCACGGTCGGCGAATTATTTTGTTTGCCCTTAACCTCGACAGGCACCGAATAAAGTGTTTGCGTACTTACTCCGCAACGCTGGTCTCGCACGACAAAATCTAAAAGCATTTGCTTTTGTTTGAGTGCTTCACAGTTGGGTATAAATTGCAAAATCGAGTTTATAGTACCTTGCCCTTGTTTCGATGGAAAACTAAAACCATAACTTCCAAAGTTAAAATTCCTACCATTTCCACTTAATCCCAGCGTATCGTTATCAATGTCGTTTCCAAAAACTGTAAATTTAAGTGTATCGCCGTAGGTCACAACAGGATTTGCGAGCAGCGAGGTTGTTATAGTTGGTTTGGTATTTTGATTTTCTTCAAATTGGACTTTCATTCTGTATCCACGATTTTGAGGTACAGGGCAGCCATTATCGCTGATATTTATAAAAAATTCGGCAGGAACATTATTTTTCGTAATAATACATTCGTCCAAACAAAAGGAGGTCTTTAGCGTGTCTTTACTTTTGATTTCTACATTGCTACTTGATTGCAAAAGAATTTTTCGAGTATCAAAATTAACACCACGTGCAGTAATTATAACTCTCTGATTGATGTCAGGGTCAGTAAATAAAACATCAAAACATCTTTTTTCTCCTTTTTTTAAGGTTATGATGTCTCCATCTTTAAATACTTTCTTGGTATTTTGAGCTGCCACCATTACCTGCGGCGGACTATTAAAAATACAATCAATAACTTTCAACTGAAAATCTCTTTTCATTCGCCCAATTCGTTTACCTTTGCGAAACTCTTCGACCATCACAGAAAATACATACAGACCCAATTTATTTGGTTTTACATTCAAAACGCCAGTTTGAGTATCAATTCTCAAAGGAATTTCACCAGGAATGACATTATTAATATCAATTCCCGAAACCCATGTGGCTTCTCGATAATTATTACTCGGAGAACTAACTGGGTTTGCTTGTTGTGGCGAAGAATTTCCAATCCATGGCACAACTAAAGTATAAGCCAAACTATCACCATCGGCATCGGCTGCACTAAAATCCATTTCAAAATTTTGATTCATACAAACGTAATCAGCAATAATATCTCTGAAATGCGGCGTTGTGTTGACGGTTGTCACTGGTGCAAACTCGGTGTAGAAAACCATTCCGACATTACTCGGATTTTGGATGTTCGTGATAATATTATTGCGGCAACATCTTTCCCAAACAACCATGTAGCCTTCGGGGTCAGAAAAATCTGCCGCTGAAAGGTTAACGGAATTGCTATACTTTATCAATAAAGTAGATAAATCTCCTTTTTGGCAGGATGGGTCAACGTATTTAATGGGCTGGCGGTAAATTTGCGGACAAGTAATATTTCCCATACGCATCAAATCACGCTTTCGGTAGATTTGTAGCGTAATAGATAAATCCTCGGCAGCGGTACGCCCATTAATCGCATCGAAATATAAACTTAAAATTACTTGGTGAGTTCCGCCGCCAACAACAGGGTTTTTGAGCGGAACGACCTCAATTTCTCCGCCCACTATGTGCGAAGCGAAGCAAAAAAAAGCTAATAACTGAAAAAAAACAAGTAGAAAAACTTTAGTCCAAGCGGGTCTTTTCATAGCCAATAAATTTGAGGGGAAGAGTTTTAATTATAAAGACATAAAATCTTATATGAGGGTTGAGTTTTGAACTTCAAGCTAAGTTAAATACTTTTGTGAATTAAAACTAAAGAGAAAACGTAAATTATACGTTTTCACAAGAAAAATATATAATGGGAAAAGTAAAGACATTTGTCATCGAGTCGATTGTAGTTGAGAGCTTTGCAGCCGAAGGAAAATGTATTGCAAAACACGACGGTCAGGTAATTTTTATTGAAGGAAGCAACGTTCATCCAGGCGATAAAGTAAAACTTTTTGTGAATAACCGAAAGAAAAACTACGCAGAAGCAAATGTGCTTGAGATTCTGGAGTTTTCGGCTGATAGAATTACTCCTCATTGTCAGCACTTTGGTACTTGTGGTGGCTGTAAATGGCAACACGTGCCTTACGAAAAGCAATTAGAGTTGAAATTTACACAAGTCAGCGACCAACTCACACGCATCGGGAAACTTGATTTGCCGACAATTAATCCGATTTTAGGTTCGGCAAAAACACAATATTATAGAAATAAATTAGAATATACATTCTCGAATAGCCGATGGTTTACAAGGGATGAAATCAATACGGATGAAAGCATGAGTAAAAATGCTTTGGGTTTCCACGTGCCAAAACGTTTTGAAAAAGTACTTCCCATCGAAAAATGTTATCATCAAGCTGACCCATCAAATGATATTCGTCTTTCATTGCGAGATTTTGCCAATGCTAACAATTATACTTACTACGACCATATAGCTCACGAAGGCTTCCTGAGAAACGTCATGATTCGTACTTCGACAACTGGCGATTTGATGGTAATGGTACAATTTGCTCAAGATAACAAAGAAGATATTGAGGCAACGATGAATCATTTGCACACTAATTTTCCGCAAATCAGTTCATTAAACTATATTTTGAACCAAAAAAGAAACGATACTTTCTTTGATTTGGATGTGCATACTTATTTCGGAAAACCTTACATCGAAGAAAACATGGAAGGTTTGATTTTCAGAATTGGGGTAAAATCATTCTATCAAACAAACTCTGAGCAGGCCTACGAACTTTATAAAATTACGAGAGATTTGGCAGGATTGACGGGCGAAGAATTGGTTTATGACTTATACACAGGCACTGGTACGATAGCCAATTTTGTGGCAAAAAATGCTAAAAAGGTAATCGGAATTGAGTACGTTCCAGAAGCGATTGAGGATGCAAAAATAAACTCCGAAGTAAACGAACTCCATAATACAACCTTTTATGCGGGCGATATGCGTAAATTTTTGACGAATGAGTTTATTGCTCAACACGGCAAACCCGATGTGGTTATCACTGACCCTCCACGTGCAGGCATGGACGAGCCAGTGGTGAGAACGCTCATGGAAGCCGCTCCAAAACGAATTGTTTATGTAAGTTGTAATCCAGCAACGCAAGCCCGTGACTTGGCGATTTTAAGCGAAAAATATACAATTTCAGTGGTTCAGCCAGTAGATATGTTTCCGCATACGCACCATGTGGAAAATATAGTAAGGTTAGACTTAAAAAATGTTTGATACTGGATGCTTAATGTTGAATGAAATAAAAAAGGATTCTGAAACAGAATCCTTTTTTGCTAAAATCTATTTCAGCCCTAATTCCTCTACAATTTGTAAGGTTTTGGTGTTTTTACGAGTTCTGAAAGCAATTTCTGGTTTATAGCCGATGGCCTTTTTTGCAAAGTAACCAGTGCCGTCGTAAGTGCGTTTTCTCGGATTTTCCTTGCAGGCTACAGAGCAAGCACCTTCCAGTTCGTGGCCACACTTTTCGCAAATTGGTAAATGTTCGTTACAATCTGGATTGGCACAATTGACCATTCGGTCAGAATCAGTTCCACAGACATGGCATTTTGAAATCACAACTGGATTGGTTGAATTTACTTCGACCGTCAGGCGATTATCAAAAACGTAGCATTTTCCATCAAAATCCTCACCACCTTCTTCCAAACCGTATTTGATAATTCCACCGTGCAGTTGATAAACATCACTAAAACCTTGAGACAATAAATAAGCACTGGCTTTTTCGCATTTGATTCCGCCTGTACAATATGTAACAATTTTCTTATCTTTCAGATGAGCAATTTCGTTGACATGGTCGGGCAATTCTCGGAGATTTTCCATATCGAAAGTAACTGCACCTTTAAATTTCCCAACCGAATGCTCGTAATTTGAACGCATATCAACCAAAACTACATTTGGGTCACTTTTGAGCAATTCTTTAAAATCGGCAGGTTCGAGATGCTTACCTGTTTGCTCCAATGGATTTACAGGCAACTCAGAATGCACAATTTCTTTTTTTATTCGCACATAAAGTTTTGTAAAAGCGTGTTTCGTTGATTTTTCTACTTTAAAATCAACATTGGCGAAACGGGGGTCAGCTTTTACCCAAGCCATGTATTTTTCGGTATCTTCGGGTGAGCCAGAAACTGTGCCATTGAGTCCTTCGGGAGCGATGATGATGCGTCCGAGCAGGTTATTTTCTAAACAAAATTGATGATGAATGTCTCGATACTCAACTACGTTTTCGATGGGCGAATAAATATAGTAAAGTAAAACGTGATAAATTGGAGCAGCAATAGCTGATTCTACTGAGTTTTCAGTAATTATATTTGTATGTTTTTCCATTGATTTTCAATCTTTCAAGGTGTAAACTTGATTTGAATTGTTGCAAAATTACGAAACATATTTTTTTATTCTATGATTTTTATCAGATTAAGCCGTAATTTGTGAATTATATCAATGCTAATTCTGAAAAAGTAACAATGCACATTGCGATTACGGGCAATATAGGTGCCGGCAAAACTACCTTAGCTACTAAACTGGCAAATCATTACGGATGGGATGTATTATATGAAGCAGTCGATGGAAATCCGTATCTGCCACCTTTCTACGACGACATGGAAAAATGGGCTTTTCATTTACAGATTTACTTTCTAAATAGCCGATTTGAGCAAGTTTTGAAAATAAAAAAACTGACCGAAGAGAAAACAATTATTCAAGATAGGTCGATTTATGAAGATGCGTATATTTTTGCCAGAAACCTTTATGAGTCAGGAAAGTTTAATGAAACCGACTATCAGACTTACAAAAGTATGTTTAATACCATCACGCAGGCAATTACTCACCCCGATTTAATGATTTATTTGCGGGCTGACCTTCCGAAACTGCAAAAGCAAATCAGCAAACGTGGACGAGATTTTGAAAAAAACATTGACCCCCAATATTTAATAAGCCTCAATACTCTCTACGAAGATTTTGCAAATTTATATACACACGGTAAATTGATAATTATTGATGTAAACAACCTTGATTACGCCGAGCGAAACGAAGATTTTGAGCATATTGTAGAAATAATCGACCGAAATATTAGTATGGGTACTCAGCTTGAAATACAGAATATTTAGATTGGTCCACAGTCGATTGTCGATAGACCACCGCAAAAGCAAACTTTGTTCTTAATAAAACAGCCATGAAATCAGATTTCATGGCTATTTTGGTTTTCAGGGTTTTAAGCATTAACAACCGCTTTGGGCTTCAAAAACTTCCTGTTTTTCCAGTACGTTTTCAACTTATCGAAATATACATCGTAAATGTCACTTTCAAACAGTCGGGCATCATTGGTGGCTTTATAAAGGAAATAGATTCCGAAAAGTAATAATACTGTATCGGGCATCCAAACACCCACAAGTACTGGCCAAATATCTTCTTTGGCGTATTTATCGCCGAGCTGCATCAAAACATACATCAGAATAAAGAAAGTAATCGAAAGCAACATCGGCATTCCGAAACCTCCTTTTTTGATGATTGAGCCAAGCGATGAGCCAATCAGAAACATCACGAAACAAGCAAAGGCCATTGTAAATTTATGCCATTTTTCTACTTGGGCTTTTATTCCGTCACGTTTTTTACTTTTTAAAATATCAACTGTGGTGGAAAACTGGTCACGAAGACTTTTAGCTTGCGAAATCGCTGTCTCAAAAATCTCTTCGCTTCGGGAAGATTTATCACCTTCATTCATTTTTTTATTGACCCAAGCACCACCAGCAATTTTCTTTTTTTCACGACCCAATTTCGATGTATCTTCTGGATATTTTCTAAACTGAAAATTATACATTTGCGTAGCAGAAATAATCTGTGACTTTAATGTTTTGTTAATATCAATAGCTACCGAATCTACTTGATTATTGAGTTGACTGATATTTTTCATGTATTCATGGTACTTAAACTGCGACTCGTCAGTTCTACGCATACCGAAAGATTCCAACGAAAAAACCATTTTATTTTGCCTGAAACTATTTTTCACAAACTGGGTTTCGTTGTAATTTCCATCATTACTTTTATAATCTACATAATTTGTACCATTGAAAAGTTCAAAAACTAAGTACGTATTATCATACATGGTGTACATTTTTCCAGAATCGGCCAAAGTGACGTTTACATTACCATTATTACTGGAATGATTGTAAATCGTTACACCTTTGAGGGTTTTACCATCCGTAAATTTTTTCAAAACCTTGATGCTATAACCTGGAATTTCTTTATAGAAAATACCTTCTTTTACATTAAGCGTAACCTTTGTGGTTTTTACATCATATAAAAGGCTATAACCTTTCAGATTTGCCCACGGATTGACGGTATTGTTGAACCACAATGAAAATATACTCACACAGAAAGCAAAAATCATGGCGGGAAGCAAGACTCTCGAAATCGGAATTCCTGCCGACTTGATAGCCGTTAACTCGGTGTATTCTCCCAGATTACCAAAGCACATCAAAGAGGCCAACAAAACCGATAAGGGCAGTGCAATCGGAACAGTTATGAGGGAAAAATAAATAAAAAGTTTCCCGAAAACATCATAACCTAAATCTTTACCCACAAAATCATTGAAGTAAAGCATCAAGAAACGCATCAAAAAAATAAAAACTACCACACAGGTAGTTAATATAAATGGCCCAATGAAAGACCTAATAACTAAAATATCAATTTTTTTCATTCAAGACGTAATGATTTTGTGGCACAAAATTCCGACAGGAAATTCATTTTCACAAGTTCATTAAGTTTATTTAACACAATTACTTTTTCAACCGCCAACAATTTCTTTTAATTTGTAAATCATATCGTCCCAAATATCTTCCAATTCTGACACATCACTAATTTCCGAATTATCGGTAACTTTTAAGAATGTAGCATTGGTTAGTTCGCTTTGTTCGAGTTTAAACTCAACAAAATTTCCTTTTTGCTCATCTTTCAGAAAATCAAATTTTACGAGCTTATTTACTCTTTGAACTGACATTCGAGCAGGATGACTTTCATTGTCCCAGATGAAATCAAAATTTGAATCGCTGGTGTATTTAACTTTTGAAGCAAACCATTGTTGTAAACCCGCAGGTGTGCTAAAATACTGATATAAAACTTTTGGTGATGCTCTAAATTCGTATTCACGAGAAAATTTGAATTTTTCCATTATTCGTAAAATTTAAAAAAATATAACCTAAATTAAACTCGATTCTGCCTTATTAAATAATTATTTCAAGAATTTATATAAACTTTTCATAAATCTTGATTTACTTCAATTTCTTTTTTTGCAATGTAAGAAAACTTTGTGTAATTTTGCAACATATTCTTCAGGACAACAATAAAAGTTCTCAATAATATCAAAAAAATACTGCGGGATAGCTCAGATGGTTAGAGCGTAGGATTCATAACCCTAAGGTCGGCGGTTCGATCCCGCTTCCCGCAACACCTAAAGAGTCTCAGTTTTGAGGCTCTTTTTTTATGCCCTTTTTCTGCGAACTGGAAGCGTCCGACGCTCGGTTCGCACCACAACTAATGAAGAATCTCGAAAATTAATTTTTGTAAAATATCAACTTCCTTTTCTTCGCCTGCTTCCACGCCTTTTGACTTCAAGTCAGCAATTTTAATACAATGTATCACGAATGCTAATTTTGACAAAGAATAATTTCGTGCAGCCGCTAAATAATCTTTTGCAAAAAAAGCATTCACTTTTAACAATGACGCAACGCCTGATTCGGATTTATCATTTGAGCCATGAATCAATAAAACTTTACTAAAAAAGTTATAAAGTATTATCAAAATCGGCTGTATTGGGTTATCCTTTGGGTTGTTACCAAAATAAATAATTATTTGGTTTGCCTTCACTACATCTCGTTGGGTTAGAGCTTTTTGTAACTCAAAAACATTATATTCTTTACTGATTCCAACGTATTTTTGAATCACATCGGCATCAATTCCATCACCCAGCTTTACATTCAGAATCACTTTTTCTAATTCTCCAGTCAATCTTTTAAGGTCATTTCCGATGTGTTCAATCAATAACTGAATAGCTTTCATGCTAATCTTTACGCCTCGACCGTGAGCATAAGACGCCACAAATTCGGGGAGTTGATTGTCATATAATTTTTTAAAGTTTTGCAATACACCTTTTTTGGCAAAAGCCTTTACCCAAGTTTTGCGTTCGTCTTGGGCATTTGAAAAACTCAGAACCAAAATGGTTGAAGGCAATGGATTTAAGGCATAATCTTCAATGAGTTTTTGGTTTTCTTTTAAATCAATTCCTTGAATTTGATTGGCATCTTTTACGACAATCAACTGCTTTTCGGCCATCATCGGGAAACGTCGGGCATAATTCAATAAGGCACCGATGTTTAAATCTTTTCCGAAAAGGACAAATTCATTAAAACCTTTTTCGTGAACAGGAATAGCCAAATTTTGTACTTTTTCTACAATCTGTTCAATATGAAATTGCTCTTCGCCATGCAAAAAATACAAAGGTTTGAGTGAATCTTTTTTGATTGATTTTAAAATCTCTGACATCGAAATATACTAAATAATTAAATAACATTATAACCTTTTTTGCTCAAAAATTGATTGCATTCAAGCATCATTTTTGGGAAAAACAGGACAAATTTTTCATCAAACAACTGATAATGAATTTTTAAGTCTTCGGTGGCTTTTTCCATGTTCGATTCGTAGGTAGTTCGCCTCGAAATTCCTATCAAAGCTCGCTCAATTCCCCAAAATTCGCTGTAATTTTTGAGCCAATCGTGTTTTATCATCGACTCTATCATGGGTTTCATTTTTTCGGGAAGTATCGACCATTGATTTTGGAATGAAGTATGTACTCTTTTCCTAAAATCATCGAATGGTTCGGCGGTATAATCTGACCAATGAATGGCCAAATAGTGGTCGAAGAAAATATCAACCAACACAGAAGAATACTTATGATATTTATCGTACAATACTGATTTACAGTCACTTACCGATGGATGCGTATCTGTAAAACTATCAATTAATCGGTGAAGTAAAATTCCATTTTTGATTTCGTCATTGTAAAGTGCATTTCTTGGATGGTCAATTCTTCCGACTATAAAATCTTCTAAAAGATTCCCAACCATGACCTCTTCATTTTTGCCAGAAAGAAATAAATGTGCCAAAAAATTCATTAAAATAATCGAATATGTGTACGTTTGCGACAAAGTTAGAAAAATAACATCTATAAACTATCAAAAAAATTGATTGATGAAAGTTGAAGCAAACAAAGTTGTAAAGATAATCTATGAATTAGAAATCGGCGACGAAAACGATAGAGAATTGCTCGAAATCGTGCAAGACGATGAGCCAATGGTTTTCATTCAAGGTATGAGCGGTTTGCCCGAAGCATTTGAAGACCAATTGAATGGACTACAAGCGGGCGACGAGTTTAAGTTTTCGGTAAACTCCGCCGATGGTTATGGCGACCCTGACCCTGAGGCAATTATTGATTTTCCGATTGAAAATTTCAAGATTGAAGACGGGGAAGTTCCAGAAGGAATGCTTGAAATTGGCAATATGATTCCTTTCTCAAACGAAGATGGCAACAAAATGAACGGCAGAATTATAGAAATTACCGAAGAAACGGTAATTCTTGACTTTAATCATCCGTTGGCAGGACAAAATATGCACTTTTCGGGTAAAGTATTAGCCGTAAGAGATGCAACTAAAGATGAAATCGCTCACGGACACGTTCATGGTGAAGGTGGCGTTGTGCATTAATTTTAGAAATCCTAAAACCTGTAAGGTCTTTTTTAACCTTGCAGGTTTTAATCGACGAGAAAATTTAAAATTTCATCGGGCATCAAACTGAATAACTTCTACGCCAAACTTCCTCAAAAACGCTACGCCTTCATCAATCGGAATTCCTTTGTATTGAGCATACGATTTAGCAAAGAAAACCTTTTTTATCTTCATTGAATAAATTACTCTCGCACAAGAAATACACGGCGATAATGTAACATACAAAGTCGTTC
>JBKBSS010000073.1:0-12199 GCA_046291385.1 Emticicia sp.
TTTGTTCTAAAACAACCTGTTTGATTATTTTTTCGTCTAAGAGGTATCTCTAAAATATCATTGATAACGGCACTTTTACCCAAATTTTGCGTTATAAATAATGTAATCACTATTTTTTATTGCTCATGCAAGAAAGCACATCACTTCTCGGTTTCCTTTTAACGGCATTTTTGGCGGGTTTTGCGTCAATTTTCATGCCTTGTATTTATCCAATTATGCCCATGACGGTTAGTTTCTTTACGAAACAATCGCAAGGAACTCGTAAGGCAACTTTTTATGGACTTTCTATCATGTTTGTTTTTGGCCTTATTGGTTTGGTGGCAACGGTTTTTGGAGCTCCATTTCTCAATTTTATTAGTACCCATTGGATTCCGAATCTTATATTTTTTGTTATTTTTATTATTTTTGGGGTTTCTCTTTTGGGAGCTTTTGAAATCGTTTTACCGCACGAAGTTGTCAATAATATTGATAGAATGTCAGAAAAAGGCGGACTTGTCGGTATTTTCTTTATGGCACTTACGCTCGTAGTTGTTTCGTTTTCGTGTACTGCTCCGTTTGTTGGTTCTTTGCTGATAATGGCCGCAAAAGGCGAAGTTTGGCGACCACTTTGGGGAATGTTGGCTTTCGGATTACCGTTTGGAGTTGTATTTACTTCATTGGCGATGTTTCCGCAATGGCTCAAAAGTTTACCAAAATCGGGCGGCTGGATGAATGAAATGAAAGCCGTTTTCGGAATTTTAGAATTTGCCTTAGCCCTCAAATTTTTGAGCAATATCGACCTTACTTATCACTTTAATTATATTTCTCGAAACACTTTCTTGGTTATTTGGATAATCATTTTTGTAGCAATTGGGCTTTACATTTTGGGCATTATTCGCCTTCCGAAAGATAGTAAAGTGAAGAAATACAACATTCCAAGAGTAGTTTTCGGAACTTTATTCCTCGCTTTTGCTGCTTATATGGTTCCTGGAGTTTCGCACGGAAAAGAACTAAGTTTATTATCAGGTCTTTTACCTCCCAAAACAATCGTTACAACCGTTGCTGACGGTTCAAAACTCCGAGATTTACCGCACGAATTGAAAGGTTTTTATGATTACGACGATGCCCTTGCTTACTCAAAAGAAGTCGGCAAACCATTGTTTATAGATTTTACGGGTTATGCGTGTGCGAATTGCCGTAAAATGGAAGAAAACGTTTGGCCGAAACCCGAAGTTTTAGAAAAACTCAAAAATGATTTCGTGATAGCTTCTTTGTACGTCGATGATAAAAAAGAACTTCCGAAAGAAAAACAATACACATCAAAATATGATGATGAATTGAAAGTAACAGTCGGCGATAAAAATATGGATTTGGAAATTACAAAATACAACAACAACGCCCAACCATATTACGTAATTGAAGATTCTAACGGCAAAATTATCGTGAAACAGCCCATCGGTTATACTTCAAAAGAAGAGTTTATCAAGTTTTTGGACGAAGGAATTAGTAATTATAAAAAGCCTTAATTTTTGTGTAAAAAGCAAAAAGCCTCAGTATTCTTGATGAATATTGAGGCTTTTTTTATGCTTTACTAAACAGATGCTCAAACTCAAATTCGGTAAATCGAGCCTTTTTTGCGGTAGCTTTTCGGAGTAAACCTAAATAATTTGCTTTCGGAATTTCGATTGCACCAAAACGCTTTACATTATCATTAATAAACTGAGTATCAAGCAATTCAAAGCCTTGTTGGCGAAGCGTCTGAATCAAAAAATGAAAGGCAACTTTCGAGGCATTGGGCTGCGTATAAAACATTGATTCACCAAAAAAAGCCGCTCCGATAGAAACACCGTAAAGCCCACCGACAAGTTCATTATTTAGATATGCCTCTACGCTATGAGCCAAACCCATGCCATTTAGGCCAGTGTAGGCATCTATGATTTCTTCCGAAATCCAAGTATCGTCTGAGTCGCTTCTTGCAGTGGCACAACCACGCATAACGCCCTGAAAATCATTATTAAAGCGAATTTCAAAAAGGTTTTTATTGAGAATGGGGCGAAGCGATTTTGGTGGCTTGTAGGTATCAATCGGAATGATAGCACGGGGGTCGGGCGAGTACCAGTAAAGGGTCCCGTCCGAATCTGCCATCGGGAAAATACCGTTCATATAGCCATAAATTAGGTCGTCAGGTGTCAGTTTTGTCATTAAATAGCTGTAACTATAATCTGACAAAATTAAATAAAAAAATAAAAAAAACTAACTTTATGCGAATGTTTTCTGATTTCTAAAGACAAATTCTGATACCAGTTGGCTATTATTAATGAATTAAACCTTAGTTTTTCTTGATTTTTGGTGACTCAAAAGTAATTTTTCCTTTCTCGTCATATTCATAAACTACATATGATTCAAACTGAGTATCGTAACAATCTTTTCCGTATTGCTTCTCTTTCTTTCTGCGGTTTCCTGTTGGGTAAAACTCAACCCAACGCCCAACTTTTACACTATCGTCCATCATGCCTTGCTCAGCCAATGTTCCACTCTCGTTGAATGTCAGATATTCGCCCGTCACTTTTCCGTAAAGTTTAGGTTTTACTTCTTTGATTTTAGTTTGGCTTTCATCATAAAAACTTATTTCCGAATCTTGATAAAAACCTCTTTCGTAATATTCTTTATTGAGTAAATTATAGTTTTTATCGTACAATTCCCAACGTCCATCTTTTGCTCCGAGATAATACCAGCCTTCTTCCACAACCAAATCACCCAAATATTTTTTATACGGCCCGTGCATCAAATCATTGGTTGCTCTATCACGACCGATGCCTTCTACTATTCTATTGGCTTTGCGGTCGTACCAAAAAAGATGTCGATTATAAGAGTTTGGTTGAGTAAACTCTTTTAAAGTATAAAATTCTAAAAAAGTCAGATTATTGCCAGTTCCTTGTCTGATTAATTGTTTTTCGACCTTAATTCCTTCGTAATCACGGCCATTAAACTCTTTTTTCATGCCTTTAATCTCCTTCTTTACATCTTTTATGGTCTTTTTTAGTTTCAGACCTAAATCGGGCAAAGTTTCGGTGGCAAACTTTTTGGCATCATCAACACTCGAAATATTATTTCCCCCAGGCAAAGAAGCCGAAGCCGTTGGCGTAGTTACACCCACGGGAAGTCTGTCCAATTTTTCTTTTATTGTTTCTTTTTTGTAGCCTTTTTCACCTTTACGTTTGGCTTTTGGTACGGCATCACTGGTCTGAGCATCGGCCATTGAAAATGATAGCAGAATAAAAGACAAAATTGAAGCAAATTGGTGTATTTTGTGGTGAAGTTTCATTTTTTGATAAGAATGATGGTGTTTTATGCTCTACTTAAAAACGATAAATTTTAAAAAAAATTGGACGTTTTACCTAAATGTTGAGCAAAAGCTATGCCTAAAGTTTATTAATCTCGCCTGAATCTTGACATTTTTCGAGTAATTCAAGATTAGTTTGCTTCAATTTTGGGTGAATAAACGCTGGAGCAATTTCGCAGAGTGGAGCTAAAACAAATTTGCGTTCTTGAATAAATGGGTGCGGAATTACAAGATTTTCGGTAGAAATAATCTCGTTGTTATAATATAGAACATCAATATCAATGCTGCGTTCGCCCCATTTTATTGCACGAATTCGCCCCATATCTTTCTCAATCTTCAGCACTAAATGAAGCACCGCACTCGGCGAAAAACGGGTTTCAACTTCAATAACTTGATTTAAAAAAGCATTTTGTTCGGTGATTCCCCACGCAGCAGTTTCATAAATACTTGATTTCGAGCAAATTTTGCCAACTTTTTCTTCAATTAACTTTTGTGCAGTCAAGAGGTTTTCTTCACGATTGCCCAAATTTGAACCTAAACCAAGAAAGATTTTACTATTTTTCACTTAAACATTTATTAAGTTGAACGCTTGAGAGAAAACTCCCCCATCGGGGGGCGGGGGGCTATTAAAGATTTGAACAGCCTCAGCAATTTCGGAAAGTAAAGCGGGATTTTTTTCGAAAGCATTGCCAATCACAATAATATCTGCTCCTGCTTCGAGAGCGGCAGTAGCTTTTTCGGGCGAATTGATTCCGCCACCAACAATCAGCGGTAAGCTGATATTTTTGCTTACTTTCTGAATCATTTTTGGCGAAACAGGATACATCGCTCCACTTCCACCATCCAAGTAAATCAGTTTTTGACCAAGCATTTCGCCCGCCATTGCCGTACAAACTGCAATATCGGCTTTGTCGTGCGGAATCGGAGTTGTGTTGCTGATGTAAGAAACCGTAGTTTGTCGACCGCTATCAATGAGCATGTAGCCCGTTGATAAAATCTCCAAACCGCTTTGTTTGAGCAGCGGAGCAGCAATTACGTGCTGACCAATCAAATAATCGGGGTTTCGACCAGAAATCAAAGAAAGCAAAAGAATGGCGTCGGCCGTTGGCTCAATGTGTAAGCTATTTCCTGGAAAAATAACGACAGGAATATTAGTTTTTTGGCGAATGACCGCAATCATTTCGCTCATAATATTTTTAGTAATCAAGCTGCCGCCAACCAAGAAATAATCGACTCGGTTTTCGACACAAGCATACAAAAAACTCTCGAAACTCGTCAGCTCAACTTTATCAGGGTCGAGCAAAACAGCCAAAGATTTCTTTTGTAATTGTTTGTTGAGTAATATTTTATCAAGAATTTGTCTCGACATTTTCGGTTGCGTCGGTGGTAAGATTATCTATAATTCCCAAAAGTTTATTTTTTGCAATAGTCAGCAAAACTGACGTTGCAACACCTTTCAGAGCAGCCCATACGAAAGAATCTTCGTCGTTATCGTCGTCGTCTTCTTGCACGATTGGCTTGAGGTCAAGCGAAGTTTTTTGTTTAGCCGAAGGCAAAAGTAATTCTGTCAAAGCGTAGGCCGTCAAAACAATTCCTCCAATAACCAAAGTATTTTTCCCTACTTTCTTCAAATCTCCGATTTGCGTTTCTATTGCCTCCAAATATTTATTGGCCGACTCCTGCAAAAACTCCTTACGCTCCTCACGGCTTGCCGTTTTAGGCGGAACCACAGGAATATTGATGATGCTTTCGTTAGATTTTTTCAAGTTAAGCTTATTTTTGTTCAAAAGTATTGAAAAATGCCCAAAAAAGAAAAGTGAATCGTTGATTTATGACTTTCTGCCAGCAAAAGCAATAATATTTACCGATAAAATGTTAGTTTTGGTTGAGATTTAAAATTGTGGACAACAATTATCTGAAATGAAACTTCGTTATGAACCCAAACTTTGGTCAGTACCAAAAAACAATTACAAAAACGATTTTGAAATAAATTAAAGCAATCCAATAAACCATCTATGAAAAGCTCTCTTCTTAATCTTTTAATTGCCCTCGGAATTGTAGTATCATTTGCCTGTACCAAGAAACAAGTGGCCAATAAATATACAGTTTCTACGAATCAAAAAACTCAAATCATTACGGGAGCTGACCAAATTTCGGAATATTTGCCATTGCTGAAAGGAAAAAGAGTAGCAATGCTGGTCAACCAAACTTCAATCATTGGCAAAAAAGCCAGTGTTGATAGTTTATTGAGTCTGGGCGTAAATATTGTAAAAGTTTTTGGCCCAGAACACGGTTTTCGTGGCAATGCCAGTGCTGGAGCAAAAGTAAACAATGAAGTTGACCAGAAAACGGGCATTCCGATAATCTCGCTTTACGGAAAAATCAAACGCCCAACCAAAGAGCATTTGGCCGATGTTGACGTAATGATTTTTGATATTCAAGATGTTGGGGCGAGATTTTATACCTACATCAATACGCTCGCTCATGTGATGGAATCTTGTGCCGAAAACGGCAAAGAATTAATCATTCTCGACCGACCAAACCCGAATGGTTATTTGGTAGATGGCCCAATTTTAGAAAAAGAACTATATTCAGGCATTGGGATGTTTCCGATTCCGATTGCTCACGGACTCACAATCGGCGAGTTTGCTCTTATGATTAACGGTGAAGGTTGGCTTCCGAACAAACTTCAATGCAAGATAAAAATTATCAAAATTGCCAATTATAACCACGATATGTCTTATGAATTGCCAGTTTTTCCATCACCAAATCTTAATTCTCAGCAATCTATTTTACTTTATCCAAGCACTTGTTTGTTTGAAGGCACAATTTTGAGTCAAGGTCGTGGCACTTACATTCCGTTTACGGTTTTGGGAGCTCCAGCCTTAAAAGGAAAATACGATTTTAGTTTCAAGCCAGTGAGCATTCAAGGCATGAGCGAAACGCCTCTTCACCAAAATGAAGATTGTTTTGGGCTTGATTTAAGAAAATACGACACCAATATTTTCAGAAAAAGCCGACAAATCAACATTTCGTGGATGATGGAACTCTACAAAGCGTATCCGATGAAAGATAAATTTTTCGACAGAACCCAAAGCAAGCAAATGGGAGATATTAATAAACTGGCAGGAACAGAGAAATTTAAACAACAAATCATAGACGGCGTTTCAGAAGCCGAAATCCGTAAAAGTTGGGAGCCAGGTTTGAGTGATTTTAAGATATTAAGAAAGAAGTATTTGATTTATCCGTAAAAAGCATTTGTGCCATAGCTAAAACTGTGGCACAAATAACAAATATTTTCAGATAGTTTAAGTTCATTAAATTTTACTAAAAACGTATATTTGTAAAAAACTCAATATGGTAACATCAAGAACAAATAAACAAAGAAAGCCAGTTACTCCGCTGTTGAAGAAGGGTAAACTTAATATATATTCTCCCGAGCAAATCAAAGCTGCGGGAGGAATGGATAGCTTTTTAGATATTGTAGCTAATAAAGAACCTATTTCTATGCCTGATTTTGGCTTTACTGAAAGTCAGTGGAAGGAGATGGAAAAATATTTATGAGATGATACTTGATACAAATATCATAATCAAACATATCCGAAGAAGAATCGAAATAAATCCAAGAGGGGTTGTGCCAATTGTTGTCGTTGGAGAATTACAAGCGTTTGCCTTAAAAGCCGATTGGGGTTATCAAAAGATTCTTTTATTGGAATCTATTTTGCAAAAATTACCAATTGCAGATATTCAAGCTGAAATAATTCCGTACTATGCACAGATTGATGCTTACAGTCAAAATGCTCTGAAATCGACACCTTTGCCATTAAAAACACCTCGAAATATGGGCAAAAACGATATTTGGATTGCCGCAACAGCCCTTTATTACGATTTTGAACTATGGACTAACGATAATGATTACGACCATCTAATTCCATTAGGTTTAAAACTAATTAAGGACGAGGTTGAATAGTTTTAACGATAGGCAAACACCTTAAAAATTTCTTCCTTTTTAAACAAAATATTTGGCATCGACCAATGCCTTCAGAGTCCCCTACGTGCCTTCGGGAGACTCTGAGGGAACGTAAATAATGTGGTTCTTTTTGGTTTGCTCCTGTTTGGCCTCGACCAATGCCCTCAGAGTTCCCTACGTTCCTTCGGGAGACTCTGAGGGAACGTAAATCCGTAAAAGTTGGGAACCTGGTTTGAGTGATTTTAAGATTTTGAGAAAGAAGTATTTGATTTATCCTTAATCCACAACATTTAGCTGCGGCACACTTCAAAGTGTGCCGCAGCTATTTTATCTATACACAAACACCTTAAAAACCTCTCCTTTCTTAAACAAACTGCTTTCCAAAGGTAATTCGAGAAAAGCATCAGCTTCTACTAAATTGGCCAAATCTCCCGAGCCGTGACCTTCTACTGGAGTTGCCAGAACTTTTCCTGTCGGTGCATAAGAAAGTTTTACTTGTAAGAAAAAAGTTAGTTCGGGTTTGAATGTAAAATCCTGCGTAATTTCTGCTATAACTTGCTGATTTTCAAGACCTTGTGAAGCGTCAAGCCATTTCTTGAAATAACGATTGAGACACATAAACGTAGAAACTGGATTTCCTGGTAAAGCAAAAACCGCAGTTCCGTTAGCCGATTTTCCGAACCAAAAAGGTTTTCCTGGGCGTTGCGAGACTTTATGAAAAAGTTTTTTTACGCCTTGATTTTCAAGTGCTTGTGGCACAAAATCAAATTTTCCTGCTGAAACTCCACCACTCAAAATCAGCACATCGAAAGTTTCCATAAATTCTGCAATTTTTGCCTCAATAATTGCTTGATTATCAGGCAATAAAACATTTTCGGTTTCAAGTCCCCAGTTTTTGAGCGAAGCCTGTAAAGCAAATCCATTCGATGTTCGTATCTGATGCGGAAGCGGGGTTTCGGTAATTGGCACGATTTCTTCACCCGTTGAAATAACTACGGCACGGAGTTTTCGTTGCACCAAAATTTCATTTTTACCAATCGTGGCCGCCACACCGATTTCGGCAGGAGAAAGTTTTCGTCCTTTTGGCACAATCACGTCACCCATTTTGCGGTCAGAGCCTTGTGGATGGATATTTTGTCGAACTCTAATTTCTTTTAAATCAATCGTAATGCGAGCGATTTTATCTTTTATTTCAATATCTTCATATCTAATAACTGCATCCGTGCCGAGCGGAATCATAGCTCCCGTCATTATTTCAATACAATTTTCGGGATTTTGTAAGGTTTTCTCTGGGCTTCCTGCTGCCGCAGTAGCTTCAATCGAAAAAGTGGCTTGACCTTTTGAAAGTTGTTCATATCGAATAGCAATACCATCCATCGTAACTCGATTGAAGGGCGGAAAATCACGGTCGGCACAAAAATCTTCGGCTAAGACTCGGCCTAAAGCAGCATCAATTGATACTTTTTCGGTAGGAACTTTAATGATATTTTCTAAAATTATTTGTTCAGCTTGTTCGACGGTTATCATTTATTTTTTGAATTTTTGAGGCAATTTACGAAGTATTCGACACTAATTTTAAAACATCAATTTTGAAAGTACCTCTTTTAAAGTTTCTAAATTTTACCCCAACGAAAAAATAAATAAAGTCTTAGGCTTTGAGGTTACTCAGAATATAAATTTCACTAAGAATACATCTTGTCGAAAGTGTGTAAATTAGGTCTTCAATATCAATAGTTTTGTTTGTTTGACAAGTTGGAAAGAATCACAATTAATTTTCATAAATAGGTTTGGGTCTAAACTTTAGTCGATTTCCATCTCTTCCAGAGAAAAAAGCACGAATTTCGGCACAAACCGAAAGGGCTATTTCTTCGGGAGTTGCTGCTCCGATGTCAAGTCCTACTGGGCTGTAAATTCGTTCTTCTTGTTCGGGTAAAATAGTGATACCTTCTTCGGTCATACGGTCGTACATCTTTATTGTACGCTTTTTCGGCCCTAAAAGTCCAATATATTTAATGTCGGTTTTTAACAACATTTGCAAATTGCGATAGTCTGTTTCGTAATCATGGCACATCGAAATGGCGGCCGTAAAAACATCAATCTTTGGCTGATAATCTTTTGGTACGACATCATCGGCAAGCTCAAAAAGAGATGCGTGCATTTTTGCTGGATTACAGATGCAAATCACTCGCCAGCCAAGTTCTTTTGCAACTTTCAGCATCGGATAAATATCATAATTACTACCGAAAACATATAGCTGTATAGCAGGAGGAATCACTTCCAAAAAAAGCGTTAGTTTCGTGCCATTTTCCAGAATATATTCTTTTGAAACAGATTTTGTGGCGTTTAATGCTTCTTTTATCTCTATTTTAAGATTTTCTTTTAAAGCATCAATCGGAAAGATTTCATCAAAATGAGCATCATTATCAAACCTAAAAACTTCGCCAAGAGAAATATCCAAATGGGCTTTGCTGATGCTCGTCACCGTAACAACCAAATTTGGTGTGCGTTGGTCGATGCAACTTTGGAGCTGTCTGACCGCATTATTTGGATTTTCGGGGGCGAGTGGCGTAATCAGCACATCAATAATTCCGTTGCAACCAAGCCCAACACCGATTTGATAAGGGTCATCGTCGGTAGTATCGTAAGTGATTAAAGTTGCTTTATTTTGCGACATCGCCAAACGGGCTTTTTTCAAGGCGTCGCCTTCCAAGCAACCGCCACTTATTCCTCCAATCCATTCGCCCGATTCTAAAACCAACATTCTTGCACCTGTACGACGATATGATGAACCTTCAACCCTTACAACGGTTGCCAAAGCGGCTTTGGTTTTACTAAAATCTATATTTTGATACGCTTCCGTAATTTGCTTAATTTCTTTCATGTATATTCTGTAAAAAGGCATTTCTTCAATTGTTTTGTAGAACAAGTTTTCAACTTGTTTCTTGTACTTAGCTGAAACAATTTAAAAAATTGTTCTACTTCATTTTTTCTACAACGCTCACCACGTGTTCGATGGCGGTATCAATATCACTTTCTTTGGTCATTCGTCCCAAACTAAATCTCAGCGAACTATACGCCGATTCATCATCTAAGCCCATTACTTTCAGCACATAACTTGGCTCGGTTGAGGCCGAATTACAGGCCGAACCATTAGAAACCGCAATTTCGTTGAGATTCATTAATAGTTGCTCGCCATCAATTTTACCAAAACTTATATTTGTTGTGTTGGGTAAACGCTGGGCAATATTTCCATTTATTTTGGCAAATGGCAGTTTTTCTACAATGTCATTTTCTAATTTATTGCGTAAAACAGACAAACGTTCAGCTTCCTGACTCATCGAATTTTGACAAATTTCGGCAGCTTCGCCCAAACCCACAATTCCAGCTACATTTAATGTTCCCGAACGCATTCCTCGCTCGTGTTTTCCACCATCTTGTTGGGCGATGAGATTGAGTTTTTTTCTAATATACAAAGCCCCGACTCCTTTTGGTCCGTAAAGCTTATGTCCCGAAAAATTGAGTAAATCAATTTCATCTTCCAGCACATTGAGCGGGGTTTTTCCAATTGCCTGCGTAGCATCAGAATGAAACAAAACTCCGTGTTGGTGAGCAATCTCGGCAATTTGTTTGATTGAGTAAATTACACCAGTTTCATTATTAGCCGCCATGACCGAAATCAAAATTGTTTCTTTTTTGATGGCATTTTCAAGATTTTCTAAAGAAATATTACCTTTTGCATCAACATCTAAGTAAGTTACGTCTGCCCCCAGTTTTTCTAAATGTTGACAAGTGTCCAAAACGGCTTTATGCTCGGTCTTTACGGTTATGATATGGTTTCCTTTGTGACGAAATGCCTCGAAAACTCCTTTAATCGCTAAATTAACGGCTTCGGTTGCTCCGCTCGTAAAAACTATTTCTTTTGAAGAACAACCCAATAAATCGGCCACTTGTTGGCGAGCGGTATCAACAGCTTCGGCGGCTTTCCAGCCATAGGCGTGCGAACGACTGGAAGCATTGCCAAAATGCTCGGTTAAATATGGCAACATTGCGTCCAACACCCTTTTGTCGAGAGGTGTGGTGGCGTTATAATCCATATATATTGGATACTTTATCATTCGTTTTTCTAAATTTTTGCAAAGTAAAGACACAAATTGGATTCAAGAATTGAATAACCGTGCAAATGTATCATCAAAGACTCATTACTTGATAAACAACGTTGAATAGAAAAAGATTAGGCAATAATACTCTTTTTCTTGAAAGCTAACTAAATGAATGATACTTTCATTTCTGCTCAAACTTAAATTTTTGTTTTATGTTTTGAAAAATTTTAACTTTTCCAAGAAACTCCAAACTTTATTCGGTTAAATCGCCAAAATGCAGTATATTTTTGCGTATTTTGCTCAACAAAACCTTAATACTTGCAAAATAATGCCAAAAAATTCTATCGAATCGGTTTTTACACAAGAGGTTCACAACAAATATCTTGTATTTAATACACTTTTTTCGAGGTTGCCTTACGATAAAATGGCTAAGATTGGTCAGTTAATGCCTTTTCTGCACGATTTATCAGAAGCTGGTTTTGAACAAGGAAAAGACCCAAAAACAATTATTGATTCTTTTTTTAGTCAATACACAACCATTAAAGACGAAAAAGAAAGAGTTGATTTGCTGTTTCGTTTCATTACATACATTGAGCGTCAGGTAGTTTTATTTGATAGTATCGAAGATTCTGCTTTTGAAAAACTCACGCCGCTCAACGGAAAAGGTACTTTGCTAAGTACGCTCGATTTGGCGGTTCAGCAAAATAAGCTTGAAGAAGTAAAAGAAAAACTCAAGAATTTCAAGGTTCGTGTGGTGTTTACGGCACATCCAACGCAATTTTACCCAAATAGCGTTTTGCGTATTAT
>JBKBSS010000074.1:0-2748 GCA_046291385.1 Emticicia sp.
GTAAGATTTTTGGGTTTGGTAATTGAAAGATAATAAATTTATGGCATTAATCAATAATCTACTTAGAAAAAAGATTCAGTTTTCTAAGTAGATGAAGGATATTTAAAAGAAAAGCGTTGATTTTCAAATAGAAAACCAACGCTCAATAATATTTAACTTTCGAAAAATCTTAGTCACGCTTGCTTAGTTCGTCTCTGATTTTTGCTGCTTTTTCATATTCTTCATTAGATAAAGCTGTCAAAAGCATTGAATTAAGTTCTTCCAAACTATAATCTTTCAGAGCATCTTTTGGTGATTTTTGCGGGCGAGTTGTTGTTGATTCCACCAGTTCTTCGGTTTCGTCGGCTTGTTCGACTTCGTTGGTTGTGATACCCGCATCGCTCAAAATCTGCTCAGTTGTATAGATTGGTACTTGGAAACGCAAACCAATAGCAATGGCATCCGATGGACGAGCATCAACTGTTTTCTGACGAATGCCATCGGTACAAATAACCTTTGCAAAGAAAATTCCTTCTCTGAGGTCAGAGATGATGATTTCTTCGACTGTAAAATCAAATGCACGAGCAAACGATTTAAATAAATCGTGCGTCATTGGTCGGTTAGGCGTGATGCGTTCCATCTCAATCGCAATTGCTTGAGCTTCAAACATACCAATAATTATCGGTAAACGGCGGCTTCCACCTTCTTCCGATAGTACCAATGCAAAAGAGCCAGTCTGAGATTGACTTGGCGACAGTCCTAATATTTCGAGTTTTATTTTTTCCACGGTGCAAATATAAATAAAACTTGTGTTTTATTCCTTCTAAAAATTTGTGTTTTTCGTTGGAGGGCTTTTTAAACAATTAACCCAGATTTAGTTTTATAAACCAAATCTGGGCTAATTAGTTTCAAGAATGTCTTACAAGCTTTATTTTTTGATTATCCTTTTTGCAACTTCTTCAACAAATGTCTGTTCAACTGCAGCTAATTGAGCTATTTTTTTATTATCGAAATCAGTATTTAGTAATAAACTTGTCACAAAGTCATTATTTTTTTCGATTTCTTTTTGAGAAAGTCCTTTTTCTATGCCTTTTTCAATACCCTTTTCAATACCTTTTTGAAATAAGGCATCGTCTTCGATATTTATGTATTTTAATATACTTTCCATGATTTCATCAATTTTAAGGTCTAATTTACGCAGTTGAGCCAAGATTCGCAACTGATTGATGTACTTTTTAAACGATAATTCACCTTTTGAAGTTTTGTCAAGTTGAAAAATTATATTTTCAATGGCAATTTTAGGTGAATCTTCACCAAAATGGCTCAAAATAGCGAATACCACTTGTTCTGCATTTTGAGTTTGTAAGAAAATTTTGTAGTCTAATTCTCTCAATGAAAGCAATTTATAACTGAATGACAAGTCGTTAGTTTGGTATTTATCAATCATTTTTGAAGGCTTACTTCCTAAATAAATGACAAATTGTTTGACAGGTAATTGATAACGGCGTAAAAGCATGACTTTATACTCCATCATTCTGAAAACCATTTCTTCGTCATCGGCTAATTGAAACTCAATGTGTAAGACAAAAATATTATTTTCATTATCCTTTACTTTTTTCAAAACATCTGGATGTCTTTGTTTAGTATGTTGGAGGTCGTCGGGCAATTCTTCTGACTCGATTACGATAATGCCTAAGACTTTTTCAATGAGTGTTGGTAAAACTGCTTCAAGGTTTTCTCTGAAAATTTTATCATATTGACTTATTTGTCGTGTTCGTTTCATACAGCAAAAGTTAATTTTAGGGCAATGTCTCGAAAAATCCATAGGCAGCATTGAGAACAATGCTGCCTATGAAAAATTTAAACTTTGAAGATTATTTTCCAGCCAAAACTGCTTTCGTCAATTTCGGTAAAATTTCAAATACGTCGCCAACGATACCATAATCAGCGGCTTTGAAGAATGGTGCTTCGGGGTCTTTATTGATTACAACCAGCACTTTTGAAGAGTTTACACCCGCCAAATGCTGAATCGCTCCCGAAATTCCACAAGCTATATAAAGGTTTGGAGAAACTTTTACGCCTGTTTGTCCAACGTGTTCGTGGTGAGGTCGCCAGTCTAAATCAGAAACTGGTTTCGAGCAAGCAGTTGCCGCACCGAGGGCATCAGCTAAATCGAGCAATGGTTGCCAGTTTTCTGGGCCTTTCATACCACGTCCACCCGAAACAACTAAATCAGCTTCTGGCAAAGAAATCATGCCAGTTGCTTTGATTGTTTCCGTCACTTTTGCTGTAAAAAGAGTATCAGCAAGAGTAGGGGAAATGTTTTCTACCGTTGCACTATTTCCACTTTCTACTGGAGCAACGACATTTTTCTTGATTGCCAAGATTTTTACATCACCGTTTACATTTACATCCGCAAAAGCTTTTCCTGTGAAAATACTTACTTTTACTTGAAAACCATTACTTAGATTTGGTAATTCAGTAACATTTCCCACAACTGCGGCTTTCAATGCACCAGCGGCACGAGCAGTTACGGCATCAGCGAATGAGGATTTTGCCGCTACAACTACTTTCGCACTTGTACTTTTTACAGTTTCTGCCAAAACGCTTGCATAGGCCATACTGTTTGGGTTTGCCAATTTTGCATCATTTGCGTGCAAAACTTTAGCAGCTCCAAAGTTTCCAGCTTTTGCCAATTCGGCTGCATCAGCATTGCCAATGGCCAAAGCTGTTGCGGTTGTACCCATCATTTCGGCTACTTTTGAGCCG
>JBKBSS010000074.1:2758-12199 GCA_046291385.1 Emticicia sp.
ATGATTTTTTGATTGCACCATCGGCAATCTCTGTGAATATGAGTATCATTATAGTTCTGAGTTTGGAGTTCTGAATTCTGAGTTTTGTTGATTTCCGAGAGCTTTATTTAGTTGTGAGTAGTTGAAATGACTCATAACTCAGCACTCAGAATTCAGAACTCATAAAACTTTCGCTTCTGTTTTTAATAATTCGATTAGTTTTTCGGCTTCTTCGGCAGGAATCATTTTACACGCACCTTTTGGAGCTGGTAAACTGTATTTTTCTGTTGTAGTAAGAGCCGCACCCGCCGCTGGAATCACTTTTAGTGGTTTTGTGCGAGCAGTCATAATTCCACGCATATTCGGGATTTTCCATTCTGCTATTGGTTCTTGACAACCCAAAACGAGTGGGAGAGAAGCAGTTAATTTTTCTTTTCCACCTTCAATCTCACGAGTGATGCTTGCTTCGTTTCCGTTTACATCGAGTTGCATTACTGGCGAAAATGAAGGAATTCCAAGCATTTCTCCCACGATTCCGTGTACAACGCCTGAATTATAGTCACTCGTTTCACGACCCATCAAAATCAAATCATAATTTCCTTCTTTAGCAACTGCCGCAATTTGCTCGGCTACAAAGAACGAATCCGTTGGCTCAACATCAACTCTGATGGCATCATCTGCACCAATCGCCAATGCTTTTCTGATTTGTGGTTCGGCATCTGCTCCGCCCACATTTAATACCGTAATTGTCGCTCCTGATTGTTCCTTCAATTCTACTGCACGAGCCAAAGCATAATCATCGTAAGGGCCAATGATGTAAGTTACGCCAGCTTTGTTTAGTTTTGTGTCTCCGTCGGTGAAGGAGATTTTTGAGGTTGTATCGGGTACGCTCGAAATACAAACTAATATTTTCATAATTTTAGATACCCCTAACCCCTAAAGGGGGATTTTATTGATGGATTAATGCTTTTAGAGGTTAAATACAAAGCATTGTACTTAATATCAACAATTAAATATTTTACACATAAAATAAATAATAGTATGCGTGCATAACATTATGCAAATCTAAATTAAAGATATATTCAATGCAAGAAGAACGCTTAAAAATTTTATTTCAGTATTTAGAAGAAGAACCAAATGAGCCTTTCAATGTTTATGCCATTGCGATGGAGTACATTAATAAGGATATTGAGAGGGCAAAGTTTTATCTCGAAAGATTATTGACCGAACATCCAGATTATGTGCCGACTTATTATCATGCGGCCGCTGTGTATGTTGAGTTGGAAGATTATACAAAAGCCGAACAAACTTATAAGTTAGGTATAGAAAAAGCTCATCAGCAGCAATCTATGAAGGCTTTTGATGAGCTTAAACGGGCTTACCGAATGTTTCTTGATGAAATGGAATAAATTAGTCGATAGCTGATAGTAAAAAATATTTCCATCGACTATTGACCGTTGTCAGTGGACTTAATAGTACATTTCGTTGGTTTGTTCTTCCTTATTTTTACCAAACAATGCTTTGAAAGTATTGGTCATGTGAAGCATATCCAAAACTTTGCTTTTTGCTTGTTTCATGATATAAGTATGGTTATCATTTTTGATTTGCTCCGTCAAATGATTCAAAACTAAAGTCATGCAATCTTGATTTTCGGTGAAGTTATCAACGATGTACATCATAAAGCGATTTTCGAGTTTTGACTCTGCAAAATAGAATGCAATATGCAAGTCTTCGTCAACTAAGAAAGTCGTGGTTTTATTGGTGTCAAATGATTTAAACATTTCACCGTGGTCAACTAAGCAATCAATTATTGCGACATCATCACTAACTATGCGTAAGGTTGGCTGGATATTCATAAGTTTATATTTTTAATTTTTCCGAATAATATTTTGTTCTTGTATCAAATATAACGAAAAAATATAAAGAATGTTCAATAAAGTATAAGTATTTCTTGGAATAGTATAATTATTGAAATTTAAAAAACAGAAAATTTGGTTTCAATTTTGAGTATTAGTACTTAAAAAATACTTGATTATCGAAAATCAAACTTCGTTTTCACCTGTTTTTAGAAAAAAAATATCAATTTTCGTAAAAAAGCCTAAAATAACACTTCATTTTTTCTTGAAAAAAAATTAAAATGACTTATAAAACTTCAACAATTATTACTTCATCAGACAAAAAAAATCGCTCGGCATCCGTCTTAATGATTTACACGGGCGGCACTTTGGGCATGGTTTACGATACAAAATCGAAATCGCTCGTGCCTTTTGATTTTGACCAAATATTAATAAATGTTCCTGAATTAAAAAGACTCGAATTTGAATTAACGATTTTGACTTTGCCAAAACCGATTGATTCATCAAATATCAAACCCGAAACTTGGATTGAGTTGGCGGCAATTGTGAGAGATAATTTTGAACAATATGATGCTTTCGTGATTTTGCACGGAACCGATACGATGGCTTACACAGCTTCGGCATTGAGTTTTTTACTCGAAAATTTATCAAAACCCGTTATTCTGACGGGAGCTCAATTGCCCATCGGAATCGCTCGCACCGATGCTCGTGAAAACTTGATTACGGCTTTAGAAATTGCTTCGGCCGAAATTAATGGGCGACCAGTTGTGCCAGAGGTTGCCATTTATTTCAATTCTTATTTATTGCGAGGAAACAGAGCCAAGAAAAAAGAAAGTAGTCAATTTAATGCTTTTCGTTCGGAAAATTATCCAGTATTGGCCGAAGTTGGCGTTACGATTGATTTTAATTTTCCTTTTATCATGCCATTTCGTCCCGATTTGCCTTTGATTGTGTATGAAAAACTCGAAGAACAAGTAATGATTCTGAAACTTTTTCCAGGAATCAACCAAAAGATGGTGCATAATTTATTGAGTACCGAAGGGCTTCGAGGAGTTGTTTTAGAAACTTACGGGGCAGGAAATGCCCCGTCGGAAGAATGGTTTTTGGATGAATTACACCAAGCAACAAAACGAGGAATTGTGATTGTAAATGTCTCGCAGTGCGATGGTGGGAGAGTGCTACAAGGACATTATCAGACCAGTAGTAAATTACAATCCATCGGAATCGTAAGCGGTTCGGATATCACGACCGAGGCGGCGATTACAAAATTAATGTTTTTGCTGGGTCAAGAAACCGAGCCAGAGCGTGTAAAATATAGAATGGAACAGCGTTTCTGTGGAGAAATGAGCTGAGGTTGGTAATTAGTTATTTGTTTTAGAATTAGTGCCTCAATTATCATTTGATTTGTTGGAAAAGCTATTCTTACTGTAAATCTATTATCTTATCAGCTTCACGAATTCCACTCAAATACGCTCCATGAGCGGTTGAGAAATAATCAATTTCTGTGTGTTCGCCTGCGAAAAAAACTTTATCATTAATTTCCTCAGCTAAATCATCGAAATGTTTCATTTCAGTGCCTATTGCTGTGTATGAGTATGCACCAAAGGAGTTTTCGTTGGATTGCCATTTGGTTCTCAACATATTAGTTGGATTCGGAATCTTATTTCCATAAATATCTCGGAGATGAGACATGATTTCTGCAATTACCTGAGTATCAGTCATTGTTTCGGTTTGTCGTGCATAATCTGCGTAGGCAAACGTCATCAAGGCATTTGCTGATGGGTCATTTTTTTTGAGATTTACGAAATAGTTAAATTTATCTTTTACTTCAGGCGTGTAAGAAATATACTGAACATCGTCCCAAAAAGCAGTATTCCAAGTCAGTAGGAATTTATTTACACAATTCATTCCTATTTTTTGAATGGCATTTTGCTTGATTGACGGTAATGATGGCGAAAATTGAATAATATTGGCTTTTAAAACACCGAGCGGAACAGTTACAATTACATAGTCAGCTTCGGTTAATGTACCATTGTGTGTGATTTTGATTTTTGAGTTAGAGTAATCTACTTTTGAAACTCTTTGATTAAGTTGAATATTTAAGTCTTTTGCCAAAAATTGAGCTATCGTGTCATAGCCATTTGTTGCTATTTTCTCGATACCCTCAAATTCTTCGCCTTCATTATAAAGTAAAGAGGATAGTTTATCTACATCACCAGTATCAAAAGTTACGTAAGTTGAAAGTAAGAATTTCCAAAGGCGGTCTTTAGCTTTGGTTGGGTATAAATTATTGAATACGGTCTCAAAACTTTGTGTGGCATTACCACTTTTCATCATCGAATTTAGAATTGCATAAAATTCATCCTCGGCTTTATCATAAATAGTGGAGTTTTTAAGAATCCCGCCAATATCATAAGATTTTTGACTTTCATCATCAGTAAATGCAGTTTTCATTCCTGCTTGTTCGGCCAAAGTAGTGATTGGATTTTTGTCAATTCCGTGAATCCAGCTTGCACCTTCATCGAAAGCAATTCCTAAACTTCGGTTGGTTCGTAATCTACCTCCAACCTTATCTTGCGATTCTAAAATTGTTACATTAAAACCTTTTTCTTTTAGTTTTTTTGCAGCCGCAAGTCCTGAAATTCCTGCTCCAACAACTGTAACGGTTTTGTTGGTTGGAATTACTGTATCATCTTGACATGAACTTGTTAAAATTGATGGAGCAGTCAATAAAATTGGTAGTCCACTTATACTGTCTTTAATAAATTTTCGTCTTTGCATTGCCTAAAACTTGCCTTAATTTAATTCTTATTCGATTATTTTTTTACTCTAATTAAACCTTCCTGCACAACTGATGCAACTAATTTTCCATCTTCGGTGAAAAAATTACCTCTCGTAAATCCACGAGAATTTGATGCACTTGGACTATCGAGGGCATAAAGTAGCCATTGGTCAATTCTGAAATCCTCGTGAAACCACATGGCATGGTCGAGGCTCGCCAAAAACAAATCGTTGAGCGAAACTGTATCTAAATGGGGCAGGGTAGCCGTTCCCAATAAATTATAGTCAGAGGCATAGGCCAAAATGATTTGGTGTAAACGCAAATCATCGGGTAAATCGCCATTGGCTTTTATCCAAACGTGACGAAATGGCTGTTGTTTCTGAGGTTTAAGTGGATTTATTCGCTCAACTGGACGAAACTCCAAAGGTCGTGGGTGCGAAAAATTCTTATAGAAATCAGGTGCTTTGTCTTTAAAAGCTTCAATTAGTACTAAATCTGAAACCAATGTATCGGGTGGCGGAACATTGGGCATCGTAATCTGATGATTGAACCCTTCTTGTGAACTTTGATACGAACTTATCATGCTAAAAATTGCTTTTCCATTTTGAATGGCATTTACTCGGCGAGTCGTGAAACTTCCACCATCACGAATTCGGTCAACTTCATAAAGAATTGGTATCGAAATATCGCCTGTCAAAATAAAATATCCGTGCATTGAGTGCAAAACACGGTCTTCGGGAACGGTTTGATAAGCTGCATAAAGCGACTGGGCAAGCACCTGTCCGCCAAAAACTCGTTTCCACGGTGCTTGGTAGTTTTCTCCTCTAAATATATTTTGTTCTATTTTTTCAAGGCTCAGTAATTGTACTAATTCTTCGGCTGTTTTCATTGAGTATGGCTCTAAACCTGTAAGGTCTGGGCGACCCCGTTTTTAAAACTTTGCAGGTTTTATATGTTAATATTTTTGTAGTAATTGATATTGTTCTTCGATAGCCGAGCGAAATTCTTGCTTTAAATTATCTAATAAACTTTGTGTACTTTGCACATCGTGAATGGAAGTTACGCCTTGCCCTGCCGACCAAATGGTTTTCCATGCTTTGGCTTCGGCTTGTGCGGCATCTAATTCTTTTCCAAAATCTATTTTTCCTGCTTTACTCCAAAGTTCGGGCGTTAATCCTGCGGCTTCGAGGCTTGGTTTTAAAAAATTAGCATTTACGCCCGAAACTGCCGCCGTATAAACAATGTCAGTCGTATCACTTTCGATAATCATTTCTTTGTATTCATTATTGGCTTTGCTTTCGGTGGTGTTGATGAAACGAGTTCCCATATAGGCCAAATCAGCCCCAATTTGGAGTGCCGAAGCTATATCTCGTCCAGTGCTGATACAACCCGAAAGTAAGATTGTTTTCTTGAAAAAACTACGAATTTCATTGACAAAAGCCATCGGATGAAGCGTTCCTGCGTGACCGCCAGCACCAGTACAAACCAAAATCAGTCCATCGACACCTGCTTCGTTTGCTTTTTCGGCGTGGCGTTGATTGATTACATCATGGAAAACTAAACCACCATAGCTATGCACGGCATCAACAATATCTGAAACTGCACCGAGCGAAGTAATCACAATAGGAACTTTGTGTTTCACAATCATTTCGACATCGGCATAAAGACGTGGATTTGAGCGATGTACAATTAGATTTACGCCATAAGGAGCGGCGGGTTTTCCATTAGTTTGAGTAAATCCTGTAAGTCGATTTTCGATTTCGATGAGCCATTCTTCAAAGCCTTCGGTTGAGCGTTGGTTGAGAGCTGGAAAAGTACCAACTACACCATTTTTGCAACATTCTACTACTAAATCTGGCCCCGAAATTAGAAACATTGGAGCAGCAATCACAGGTAAGGAAAGTGAATCTGATAGGTTTTGTGGTATCATTTTTTTTTGGTTGTTGTTGTTGAATGTACTCGTAAAGGTAGAATATTTTGGATAAAAGTTGTCTTTTTAGATTAAATTTCTCTGTAAAAAGCAAAAGCCGTAGAAATTTAAAATTTCTACGGCTTTTAAAATATACTTATCGGTATTAATTATTAATCTTTAAAATTGCCATGAAGGCATCTTGTGGAACTTCAACCGTTCCAATCTGACGCATACGTTTTTTACCTTTCTTTTGTTTTTCCAAGAGTTTACGCTTACGAGAAATATCACCACCATAACATTTAGCGGTCACGTCTTTTCTTAGGGCTTTCACCGTTTCTCTCGAAATGATTTTGGCACCAATCGCTGCCTGAATCGCAATATCAAATTGTTGACGTGGCAATAATTCACGTAATTTCTCACACAGTTTTTTGCCCCATTCGTGGGCTTTGTCACGGTGAACAATCGCCGAAAGTGCATCGACAGGCTCACCATTCAATAAAATATCCAACTTCACGAGTGATGATTCACGGTAGCCAATTAGATTATAGTCAAGTGAGGCATACCCACGAGAAATAGTTTTTAGCTTATCAAAAAAGTCGAAAACTACTTCTGAAAGTGGCAATTCAAAGGTTAATTCGACACGGGTTGCGGTTAAATAAATTTGGTTTTTCAACATACCACGCTTATCCATACACAAACCAATGATTGGTCCAACGTAATCGGCCGCCGTGATGATTTGGGCATTTATATAGGGTTCTTCAATCCAGTTGATAACATTCGGGTCGGGCATCTCTGATGGTGCAGAAACTTCCAATAATTCATTCTTTTTATCAACTACGTGAAATTTTACTGAAGGAACGGTCGTCAGAACTGTCATATCAAACTCACGTTCGAGGCGTTCTTGCACGATTTCCATGTGAAGCATTCCCAAGAAACCACAACGGAAACCAAAGCCCAAAGCGGCCGAAGTTTCGGGTTCCCAAATTAAGGCCGCATCATTGAGTTGAAGTTTTTCCATGGCATCACGCAAATCTTCAAACTCCGAAGTGTCAACGGGGTAAATTCCAGCAAAAACCATCGGTTTTACTTCTTGGAAACCCTTAATCATTTCTTTGGTAGGGTTGAGGGCATTCGTAATCGTGTCGCCAACTTTCACTTCTTTCGCAACCTTGATTCCCGAAATAATATAACCAACATCGCCACAATCAACGTAATCACGGGGTTCTTTGGTCAATCGTAAAATTCCGACTTCATCCGCAAAATATTCTTTGCCTGTAGCCACAAATTTTACTTTATCTCCTTTGTTTATTCTACCGTTTTTTACTCGGAAAATTACCTCAATTCCTCTGAAAGAATTAAAAGTTGAGTCAAAAATCAAAGCTTGTAATTCAGCTTTAGGATTGCCCGAAGGAGCTTTGATTCGGTGAATAATTGCCGATAAAATTTCATTAATTCCGATACCTTCTTTGGCACTTGCAGGAATAATTGAGTCACGGTCGCAACCAATCAAATCAACGATTTGGTCTTTTACCTCTTCGGGCATTGCTCCTGGTAAATCAATCTTGTTTAACACAGGAATGATTTCGAGGTTATGCTCTAAAGCCAAAAATAAATTGCTAATCGTCTGAGCCTCAATGCCTTGAGCGGCGTCAACAACTAATAATGCACCTTCGCAAGCGGCAATCGAACGAGAAACTTCATAACTAAAGTCAACGTGGCCAGGAGTATCAATCAAGTTCAGAACGTATTCTTCGCCCTCAAACTTGTAATTCATCTGAATTGCGTGACTTTTAATAGTAATTCCACGCTCACGTTCCAAATCCATATCATCAAGCACTTGGGCTTGCATATCTCTTCCCGAAACTGTTCCTGTAAATTGTAATAGACGGTCGGCGAGTGTACTTTTGCCGTGGTCTATGTGTGCAATGATGCAAAAATTACGAATATTTTTCATTAAATACCAATAAGTATGTACAACAACTTTCTAAGTTGTTTGCGTGTCAAAGATTGATTGAAATATAATGCTGTAACAAACAAGTCGAAAACTTGTTGTATAAATAATATATTTCTTGCAAAATTAGTAAGAAAAAGGCAGATTTTTAAAGATATTTTTTGCCAACTAAATAATTTGTGACATAATCTTTCACCGCATCCTCGAGGCTCGTGAATGGTTTTTTGTAGCCAATCATGCGAAGTTTGCTCATATTGGCCTGCGTATAGTATTGATATTTATCTCGAATATCAATCGGAGTATCAATAAAATCAATATTTGGCTCAAGATTGAGTGCCGAAAAAGTAGCTTTGGCAAGGTCGAGGAAAGTGCGGGCGATGCCTGTTCCTAAGTTATAAATACCCGAATTTCGGCGTGAGTGCATCAAGAAAATACACACATCAATCAAATCTTTTACGTAGATAAAATCACGCATTTGTTCGCCATCTTTAAAATCTGGGCGGTGCGATTTGAAAAGTTTGATATTGCCGTTTTTGTTGATATTATTAAATGAATGGAAAATCACCGAAGCCATGCGTCCTTTATGAAACTCGTTCGGGCCATAAACATTAAAGAATTTCAAGCCAGCCCAAAAGAAAGGAGCATTTTTTTGTTGCAAAGCCCACTTATCGAAGTCATTTTTCGAATCTCCGTAAGGATTCAATGGCTTTAACTGTGGAATCAGGAGTTCGTTATCATCATAGCCCAATTCACCTGCACCGTAAGTAGCTGCTGATGAAGCATATACCAACGGAATCTGAAACTCATGACACTTTTGCCAAATACGCTTAGAATAATTCAAGTTCAGGCGGTCGAAAATTTCGGTGTCGAATTCGGTGGTGTCAGTTCTTGCCCCAATATGGAAACAAAACTCAACTTCAGCTTGGTTTTTTTCTAACCATTCAAAGAAATTATCACGATG
>JBKBSS010000075.1:0-12154 GCA_046291385.1 Emticicia sp.
ATGTTTTTATGAGAATAATTCAAAATTTAGATGTTTGTTGATTTTCTATGCCAAAGTTTTATGTAAAGCACAGAGTCTGTTTCAACCGTAAAGTTTTTATTTAATTCTTGACGTAATTTATCAAGTGCAATTTTATTTTCGGGTGTATTTGTTTTCGTGCTGTCGTCAATTACTGTGTGACGAAATCCAAAAAGAACTAATTTTAGTGTCGTATCTTGGAGCGATTTTTCATAAACATTGGTGTGTTTTTTGATATAATCACTCGTTTGCATTTCAGTATTGATAAACGGCACGTTTGGATAGCGATGCGAATGAAAATAAAATAACGAACCAAAATCTATCAATAATGCTTTATCGCCTGTTTTTAAACTTCTGTTTACAGTGCTTTCATAGGTTTTTTCAATTGCAAAATCATCAATTTTTACCAAGCGTTGTATGACTTCTCGGCGAGTAATAAATGTAATGACCAGCACCAAAACCGATAAACTGCCAAGAGCAAGGTAAACTTGATTTAGTTTTTGTTCGTAAATTTTGCTGTAATGAGCAAAAACCATGGCAATTATGACCGAAAAGAAAGGAGCAGCAGGATAGAAATAATGCGATGCCTGACTTTTCATTAATGAAGTCAACGAAAAAAGCCCGAAAAATAGCGAAACCATAAAGGTCGTATTACTCCAATATTTCGATTTATCTTTTACACCAAGAGCTAAAATAACACTTATAATAGTCAGCAAAATAAACCAGAATGTCTTGACAATCAGCTTTTTAAGGAATAAAGTATGAGCAGGATATGAGCCAAACGGATAAATATATGACCAATAAATGTGTTGTTCGAGGCGATTGAGTTGGTAGAAATAGAGGAGCGATAACAATAATGGCACCGCAAAACCAAGCAAAATTAATGTTCCCTTTTGTGTTATTTGCCAAAAATTGCTTTTTTTGATGAAGAAACATTCATAGAAAAGGTAAATTCCAGCACCCGCCACATAAAACATCGCAATGCTTTTGAAAGTCATAGCAACGCCCAGTAATATGCCACCGATAAACCAATCTGAATTTGTGTTTTTTGATAAAAAATAGAGTGACCAAATGGCCAAAATAGCAATTGGAGCTTCGGGTTCAAGGAAATTGATTTCCATGAAAAAACAACTAATCAGCGATAATAATGCACTAATAAAGGCTGTTTGAGTGTTTTTTGTGAGTTTATTGACAACAAAATAGCTTGAAAGTCCGATTCCGACAAATTCAAGTACAATAAGAAGTGTAACCGTAAAATGCGTAAAATCTCCTCCCAAAATATTAATACCCTTCTGCACAAAAACATACCACAGCCATGATTTAGAAGGTATAAAATCATACATTTGGTAGCCATCGTTGAGCGAACGACCAATTACCAAATATTCTAAAGCATCGTAACCAAAGCCCGAATTATAAGAAAAAAGACCAAAAGCAGGCGTAATAAGCAATAAAACACCAAAATGAAGTGCAGAACGCCGCTGGGCGGCATTCCGCCCGAACGTATTTTTGTTTGTTTTTTTGATAGACTGAAATTATTTGTAGGCTATTAATGCAGCCGAATTATTAAATGATAAAGTATGTAGGACAGATTTGTAATCGGTCACTCGTTGCAACGTGTTTGAGTCTAATAAATTATTACGCAAAAATAGCAAAAATCATTGGCATATTATAGCTAAGAGTTTCGACTATTGATTGTTCGGTGAGAAAAGTTCTTTGTTCAAAACTTCATATAAATATTCACCTGCAACTTTGTTTCCTGCTTTGTTCCAGTGTAAATCTGTCTGGAAATAGTACGCTTTAAATGGGTCTTTATTTTTCATAATAGCATCTTTGAAAGAGTAAACTTTAATACCATTGGCCTTACAAAAATCAACAATCTTTTTTTCTTTTGTCATTGTTCCCGATTTTTGAAACTCTTCAATTGATTTATTTGATGGAATATAAAAAGTGTAGAATTTCGCACCCGTTTTTTTTACATCTTCGGCCAATAATTTTAGGTATTTATAAGTCGGATAAAACTCATCTTGTGCCAAAGTAGTTTGTACTGATTTAGGTGTTGTATCTGGACTCGAAGTTATTTTTGGGGTTTTAGCCTGAGTCGTAGTAACCTGTTGATTTTCTTGTTTTACTTTCTTATTCCACATAATTCCTACCTGCGTGCGTATCATGTTGAAAAGATGAGAATGAGATGAAAACCAATTGTAAACCTTACTATTAGCAAACTTATTTTTCTGAATAGCATTCAAATTGCTTGTTTCATTCGTTTGTTTGACAAAAACCGAATCGTTCTCGATTGTGAAGTAGCGATATTCTAAATTATCGGATATGTCATTTTCATAAAAAAAATAAACCACAACTTTTGGAGAAAGCTCTTCACCACGCACTTGAAAGAATTTTAGGGCATAATCAGTTCCAGCACCCGATGCCCCAGCATTCAGAACCGCTACCGAATCACGATTAATTTTTTTCTCGAAAACTTTGCAAAATGTTTCGTTATCATTTACTCCCCAGCCATAAGTAAACGAATCACCAATAGCCAGTATTTTACACGGAATTTTTTGATAATCAGCTATTTGGCGTGTGTCACGCATGCCGATTTCATTATTCTGATATTCGTAATAATATTCTTTTGGGTGACTTTTGAAACCTTTTTGGTTGGGTACTGGCACCATTCCACCCAATTTTGAATCATAATAAAATTGAACGGGAGAAATAACTTGCGGGAAAAATATGCGGATAATTGCTTCGCCAATTAATAAGCCAACGAATAGACTTATCGACATTGCTACTATATTTTTAAGGACGTTTTTTATAAAATTCATCGTAAAAAAGAAATCGTGACGATTTTTTGTAGTTTTACAACACTGAAGAAAACTTTGTAAATCAGCAATACCGCAAAATTAGCGAATTTTTACTTGGGGTTCTCGTCAAACAGTCATAATTTTAAGCATGAATTGGATAAAACCACTTACGATAGTCGAATTTGTCTTCATAGGCATATTTTTGTTGGTTTATGCCAGCTATTTTGTTCGCCTATATTTAGTGGCACGTCGCCTCGGCACAACTGCTCGTTCGGTTATCATCAAGTTTATCATCAGAGGTCTCTATTTAAGTTTGTGCATATTGGGCTTGCTTGGCCCAAGTTTTGGAATCAACGAAATCGAAGCACAAGCCACGGGAAAAGATATATTTTTAGTTTTTGATTTATCTCATTCAATGGATGCGATTGACATTGAGCCGTCGAGGTTGGAAAAAACAAAGTTTGAACTCACTAAAAACATTGATTTGCTCAAATCCGATAGAGTCGGATTGATTGTTTTTTCGTCAGATGCTTACACACATACACCACTAACTTTCGACCGAGATGCTATTAAACTGTTTATTCAGAAACTCAACACCAATTTTTTTTTACAGAATGGTACAGATTTGAATGCTGCATTTTCTTTAATCTTAAAAAAGTTTCAGTCAAATTCAACGCTTAATAGTCGAAAAGCCAAAGTAATTATTCTGATTTCGGATGGTGAAGATTTTGGCAAAATTGACCCAAATGTCATTTTTCAACTAAATAAAAACAAGATAAATTTACTGACGCTGGGAGTCGGAACGACACAAGGTGGCCAAATCAGAGAAGGGCTTGAGTTTAAAAAAGATAGAGATGGAAAAGAGGTAGTTTCAAAACTGAATCCTTCATATTTAATCAACCTAACCAAATCAATGAATGGGAAATATTTCCAGCTCACCAATCAAGTAAATAATATTTCTGATTTACTGAAAGAAGCAGCCAAAGTTGAAAGTAATTGGATTGATACTCGAAAAATGACTGTTGCCAACAATAAGTACTATTATTTCGTAATTTTGGCCTTAATTCTGATGGTAATTGATATTTTGTTTACCGTTCGGACAATCAAAATTTAAGCATGAATATTTGGTTTTTTTATATAATCCTTCTTTTTCTCAACCTGCGTTCTCTGTCGAATGTTTCGCAAAGAAATGTTTTAAAAATAGAAGCAGGAAGGGCATTTTATAAGAAAGATTATCAGTTAGCTACAAAAAAATATGAAGAATTAGCAAATGTTTCATATAGTTTAGAGCCCGAAGCACGGCTAAATTTAGCTCATGCCTATTTTAGTATCAAAGATTCTTCAAAGGCTTTAGAAGAATACAAAAAATTGATTCGCCTAAATGATGTGGCCATTTCAACTTCGGCAATGATTCAGGTTGGGGTGATTGAAACCATGAATGGTGATAGCAGTGGAGCATTAGAATTATTTAAGATTGCCTTGCAGAAAGACAATGATAACAAAGTTGCTCGATACAATTACGAGTTATTGAGAAAGAAACTTCCGCAATCTCCGCCTAAAAATAATCAAAATCAGACTTCTGAAAGCGAACGCCAAGCCAATAATGGTGGAGAAACTGAAAAATCAGACGAGAGAAGAGATGAGTTAGATTCAACAATTCCTGAAAAAATGAGTAAAGAAAAAGCTTTGCAGATTTTGGAAACAATGAAAACTACCGAACTTCAATACGTACAGCAACGCAAGCAGGAATCTGCCAAAAAAGATAAAGTTGAGAAAGATTGGTAAATAAAATGACCAATTTTATAAATTTGATTAACCAATAAAAGTGGCTTGCCACCGAGCAAATAAATTTTACAACAGAATGACTCAAATTTCAGATGGCGGTGCTTTGAATGCCGCAGTAAAAGAAACAAATTTTAATTTTGAAGGACAAACCGCTTTTTATCGTGGTAAAGTACGTGATGTATATGATTTTGGCGATAAAGTTGTAATGGTAGCATCCGATAGAATCTCGGCATTTGATGTAGTTTTACCTCGCCCGATTCCATTCAAAGGACAAGTTTTGAATCAAATTGCCGCTAAATTTCTTACTGCAACCAAAGATATTGTTCCAAACTGGCTTTTAGCAGCTCCTGACCCAAATGTTTCGATTGGTGTTCGTTGCGAAACTTTTCCTGTCGAAATGGTTGTGCGTGGATATTTAGTTGGTCATGCTTGGAGAACCTACAAAAGTGGTTTACGTACTCTTTGTGGCGTAACATTGCCCGAAGGTCTGAAAGAAAATGATAAATTTCCAATACCAATTATTACGCCTACAACCAAAGCACACGAAGGACACGACGAAGATATTTCTCGTGAAGATATCATTGCAAAAGGCTTAGTTACGGAAGAAAAATATGTTCAACTCGAAAAATATGCTTTAGCATTATTTCAAAGAGGAACAGAAATGGCCGCCGAAAGAGGCTTAATTTTAGTTGATACAAAATACGAATTTGGAGAAAAAGACGGTGTAATTTATCTGATTGATGAAGTGCATACGCCCGATTCATCAAGATATTTTTTCATTGAAGGCTACGAAGAAAATTTAGCCGCAAACCTTCCACAAAAGCAACTATCGAAAGAATTTGTACGTGAATGGTTGATTGCCAATAATTTTCAAGGAAAAGATGGACAAACAGTTCCAGAAATGACTGATGAAAAAGTCTTGGAAATCTCTAATCGCTATATTGAGTTATACGAAAATGTTTCGGGAGAAAAATTTGTGGCACAATCGGGTGAAGATGTAATTGGTAGAATTGAAGGGAGTATTGAGCGTTATTTTGCTAAATAAATCATAATTCTATGTACTTGTAGTCTGTCGGCTATTGACTAATGTATAAAATATTCAAGAAGGTTAAATAACTGATAATGAATATTTTACATTAAAGTTAATCCCCGAAATATGCACGAAATTGGCATATTTCGGGGATTTTTGTATTTTGGATATGCAAACAAAATTAAAATATAGATGCAATATAGTATTTTTGACAGCATCGGCGGTTCGACTCAATTCTCCAAATTTCACTAAACGGCTATAAATAAAATTAGCTTCCGCCAAAGGCTGAAGCTAATCTGAGCTATTGAGTGAATCTATACTATTTACTAACGTTTAATTTTCAGAATTGTACCTGCTTCAACAATGGTACTCGTCATACTATTCCAAACCCACAACTCCGATACTGCTACATTATAAATGACTGAAATTCTGAATAGAGTTTCCCCTTTTTTTACTGTGTGTGTCAAAAACTTTTCACTATTTTCTCTTTCCGCAACTTCTCCTGAATATGGTTTATTATTAGTTGAATCCTGCTCGTTCCAAGTTTCTTCTTTTGGAGTGTTTGCACTAACTTGATTACTATCAATATCTTTCGACAAACCTACATTATTAGCTTGTTCTTTCTTAAAATCTTGTGCTAAAGGTAAAGAATCTATTTCTGCTGGTAAAGTATTTTTACTCAAGTTTGATTCATTTTTGTTGGCAACTTCCGCTGGCTGGCTTCCTTTACCAATTTCCTGACTGAGTGGCAAAATTGTTAAATCAATCTCTTTTGGTAATTCTTTATTAATTGGTGCCACATCATTTTTATTCACGGCTTCAAGTTCAGGTTGTTGGCTTTTACCGATTTCTTGACTCAGTGGCAAAGCCGACAAATCAACCTCTTTTGCTAAAGATTTTACCTCAGCTGTTCTTACTGAATCTTGAATAACAAGCTCTTTTTCAATACTTTTAGTTTGCTCAGCAACCATCATTTGCTCAACTTCGAGCATTTCATCGGGCATTTCAATATACTCAATTGGTTTATTTTTCGGTCGAGTAGTTTGCAACCAAATCACTCTACCGCTTTGTAAGCGTTGAACTGTCTCAAAACGATTAAAATTAAGCAAATTGGCGAGTTTCACACCATATATTTGCGAAATATCCCAAAGTGTTTCTCCATCTCTCACCACATGAAATGGAACGCTCGCTTTACTTGATTTAGATTGAATATAATAAACCTGCCCAATTCTCAACAAGTCATTTTCCTTCATATCATTGTATTCAACAAAGCGTTCGACGGAAGTTCCTGCTTTGTAGGCCATCGTCACAGGTATATCGCACATATCGGCTTGTAAGCCTTCTAAATCATTTATTAAGTAAAATATTCCACCTTTACTTCTTGTTTTTGACAGCTTTTCGTCTCTTTTCAAAATCGGAAAACCTAAATCTTTGGCAGGCAAAGCAGTTTTTCTTGAAAGTTCGGCAAAAACTCGTATTTCACTGTACCTACTTGCAGGCACAACAACCAAAACTTTGCAATCAGAATCGGGTACTTTCGGTGAATTTAACCATTTATTATACTCTGAAAGTGTTTCAGGTTCAACTTTCAAATCGAGAGCAATTTTTCTTAATGTTTTACCCTTACTATAAGGATATTCGTAAACTATTTTCTGTTCAGTCGGCTTATATGCTGGAAATTCTCTTTCAATTGCAATTTTGTAGGCCAAAAACTGTAAAATTGCCGAATAAGCTGGACTATCCAGTAGAATATAAGGGTTTTCTGCCCATTTTTTATTTACTTCAAGCAGCGATAAAATCTTTTTTTCGGCAATATGCGAAAAAAGAGTTGACGCCCAATTTCTGTATAAAACCTGATTTCGTTTAAAACAAATGGTAGCACCTTTGGTGGCAGCAATCAAATGTTTTCTCTCATCAATCTGGTCGTTTACAGTTAAATCTACATAGTCGGCTTTTTTTCTATAGAGAAACCAATAAAACCCATTTTAGAGAAAAGTTAACTTTTAAATTGTAGATTTATATTTATTATAAATCATCAAAAACTTAAAATCTTCTGGCACAGCCTTTTCTTTCAAAATTGGCTCTACAACGGGTAGAAAGAGATTAAATTTATCAAGTTGTTGGCGAAGACTATTCTTATCGGCTTGTATATTTTTTAGTTCGGTTTGAACTAAATAGCGAGTAACATCAGTGAGTTGAAAAGTTACATCGGCAAACTTAATTTCGTAGGGAACAAGAGGAAAATCGTTTTTCCGATTAAAGGCGTGGACATATATATTCCCTGTAAAAACAAAAAGGAACACCAAAAATTGTTTATGTAAAAAAGCACGTAAATCCATTATCTTAGATGCACTTGGGGCTATTGAGAGGGAGGTGTAAAACTGCTTAATGAAAAACACCTCTCTCAATAGCTGGTTACCTTTACTTTTTTTGGATTAGAGTCTGAACTTTCGTTCAAGCACTTGTTATAGTTAATTAGGAAAGCATATTTGCTTGTTGTTTCAAAGATATTATACGCAATTGTAATTTCCAAATGTAAACGACATTATTTTTTAATAATTTCCGTATTTTTCATTTTTTCAAAAAATAGTGAAAATAAATCTATTTCATAAAAGACTTATATACAGTAAATTAGCAATATTTTATCAAAATTTAAACACATAAAATAAAGATAAAATATTGCTACTACTACCGTAAAATAAGTATTACCCTTCATATTACTACATTTGTAACACAATATACCGCTCAATAAAACAAGAAAGTTACTCAGATAAATAACCTTCTATTGAGAGAAAAAATCAAATCGCTACTTTCTCCACTTTTTATATTGATTTATCAAAGCATTTGTTGAGCTATCGTGGCTTTCAATGGCTTCGCTATCGGTCAATTCTGGATAAATTTTATTGGCTAATTGCTTACCAAGTTCTACGCCCCATTGGTCAAAACTGAACACATTCCAAATGATGCCTTGCACATAAATTTTGTGTTCATACATAGCAATCAAACTTCCGAGTGTTTTTGGTGTAACTTTCTTTACCAAAATTGAGTTGGTCGGGCGGTTGCCTTCAAAAACTTTGAAAGGTGCAATTTTTGCTTTTTCTTCTTCAGATTTCCCTGTCAATTCAGCATCAACTTCTGCACGAGTTTTGCCATTCATCAAAGCTTCGGTTTGAGCAAAAAAGTTAGATAATAACATTTTGTGATGCTCGCCGAGGGGATTATGTGAAATTGCAGGGGCAATAAAATCGGCAGGAATCAATTTTGTACCTTGGTGAATCAATTGATAGAAAGCGTGTTGACCATTCGTACCTGGCTCTCCCCAAATGATTGGGCCAGTTTGGTAATCAACTTTGTTTCCGTTGCGGTCAATATATTTTCCGTTTGATTCCATATCTCCTTGCTGGAAATAGGCCGCAAAACGGTGCAAATATTGGTCATAAGGTAAAATTGCCTGCGATTCCGCACCGTAGAAATTATTGTACCAAATACCCAAAAGTGCCAAAACAACTGGAACATTTTTCTCAAAAGGAGTTGTACGGAAATGATTATCCATTTCATGAGCTCCGAGCAATAACTGCTCGAAATTTTCATAGCCAATCGTACAAGCGATTGATAAACCAATGGCCGACCAAAGCGAGTAACGCCCTCCTACCCAATCCCAAAAACCAAACATATTGGCTGGGTCGATGCCAAATTTCTCAACTAAATTTTGATTGGTAGAAATTGCTACGAAATGTTTTTTCACAAACTCCTCATTTACAGCACTTTGCAAAAACCAATCACGTGCCGAAAGGGCATTCGTCATTGTTTCTTGGGTTGTGAAAGTCTTAGAGGCAATCATAAACAGCGTTGTCTCTGGGTTTACTTTTTTCAAAGTTTCAGCGATGTGCGTTCCGTCAACGTTTGATACAAAATGAATGTTTATATTTTTCTTTTTGTAAGGTTTCAACGCCTCCGTAACCATCACTGGGCCTAAATCAGAGCCACCGATTCCGATATTTACGATGTCGGTGATTGATTTATTGGTATATCCTTTCCAAGCTCCTGAAATAACTTTTCCAGAAAAAGTTTTCATTTTCTCCAGAACCTCATTTATATCGGGCATCACATCTTTGCCATCCACCAAAATTGGTGTATTTGAGCGATTACGCAACGCAACGTGAAGCACCGAACGATTTTCAGTTTGATTGATTTTCTCGCCAGTAAACATTTGTTCAATCGCACCCGACAAATCACATTCTTTGGCCAAATCGGTCAAATAACCGATTGTACGGCGATTGATATTATTTTTTGAGTAATCAAGCAAAATATCATTAAACTTGATTGAAAATTTCTTAAAACGATTGTTGTCTTCGGCAAACAACTCCTTCAAGTGTTTTTTGCTGATAGTACGGTGGTGAGCTTTAAGTTTTTTGAAAGCAGGTGTTTGAGTAAAATTAGTTGAGTTAAGCATATTTTCTTTAACCCCCAGCCCCTAAAGGGGAGTTTTTTCTTTGGTAAGTGAGTATAAATTCTCTTGAGGCTTTTAGAGAAGTTATTTTATACAAATATCATCTAAATGGCTTTTTGAAGCAACAAAAACATTGAAATCGACATCACCTTTGATGCCATCAACTTTGCCTGTTGTGCTGTGCTGCCAAATCATCAGACGAGCATCATTATATCCTTCTAACTTCTGACTGTCATAATTAGAAATCCACAACGGATATTTATCAAAATTTCCTTTTATATATTGTTTGTAGATGTGTCCATTGGTGTAAATGATTGGTTTTACGCCATAATGGTTTTCTATGATACTGATGAAGGTCTTTACATTTTCGAGAAGATTGGCTCGCACACGCTTGTTTGTTCCTTGAATTTCAAAGTCAAGAACTGGAACAAAATCGCCATCTTCCAGTGCTACTGATTCGATGAAATTTTGGGCTTGTTCAACAGGATTGGCTCTCGGAACATAAAAATGATACGCCCCTCTGATTAAACCTGTTTTTTTTGCTTCACGCCAGTTATTGCCGAAATCTTGGTCTTTCAAATCTTCTCCTTCGGTGGCTTTTATGAAACAAAAACTTATATCTACTTTATCTTCGATGCTATTTTTTACCCTGTGCCAGTCGATTTTGTTATTGTGGTGCGAAACGTCAATGCCATGAATATTGTATCGTAGCGGCAATTTTATGCCAAAACTCTCAATATAAGTCCATCGTTGACCATCACTTACATATACAGGATATAAAGTGATGAGGGCAATTACAATCAAAATGTAGAGTCCACGCAAGGAAAAAAGCTGATTTAGAAATCTTTCCCAAAGACTCAATTTCTTTTTCTTTCTCATTAAACTCAATAGCAATTATATCTCTAACAATGTAGATGATATTGCAAATATTGCACAAAAGTAAAAAAAATGCGGTAGGATTAAAACGATTTACGTGTTTAGTGGCTGAAACTTCTGATTTTTAACAAAAAAAGTGTGACACATCTCCGAGATATGTCACACTTTCTGTTTTCAATTTTAAGCTAAAGTTTTACTTATTTGGTTGCGGAGTATAACGCAAATAAGGTTTTACAACTCTTACTCCTTTCGGGAATTTAGTGATTGCATCTTCGGTCGAAACCGCTGGCACCACAATTGTATCTTCGCCCTCTTTCCAGTCGGCTGGCGTTGCTACTTGGTAATTTGATGTTAATTGCAAAGAATCAATTACTCTCAATAATTCCGTAAAATTACGACCAGTTGAAGCTGGATATGTTAGTGTTAATTTGATTTTTTTATCTGGCCCAATGATAAATACCGAACGAACAGTAGCTTTTTCGGAAGCATTTGGGTGAATCATGTCATACAAAGTTGCCACGTTACGGTCGCCATCGGCAATAATTGGAAAATTAACCGTCACGCCATTCACTTCTTCAATATCTGGCACCCATTTGTTGTGTGAAGCTAAATCATCTACCGAAACGGCAATCACTTTTACGCCTCTTTTGGCAAAATCATCTTTCAAAAGGGCAGTTTTGCCTAATTCTGTTGTACAAACTGGCGTAAAATCGGCTGGGTGCGAAAATAACATCCCCCAAGAATCGCCGAGCCATTCGTGAAAATCAATTGTTCCCTGCGTGGTTTCAGCAGTAAAATTTGGTGCAATATCTCCTAATCTAAGCGACATATTTAGTTTATTTAAGTTTTGAACAAACAATCTACTAACTTTATAGAGAAACCTTTTTAAAAGAAAATAGTTCACAAATTTACATAAAATTATTAGCCAGATACTATGTTCAAAATCATAGATTCAAGATTATTTTTTGGTGAAGCATCAAAAATATTGTTGTGCTAAATTTTGTTATGTAGTATCTTTGAAACAATGAATCAAAAACTCAATACAATGCTGGCTTGCTCCGAACTAAGTTTTTCATACGATACAAAAAAGACATTCAATTTTCCTTCGTTTAGCTGTGAAAAAGGTGAGACTTTACTCATTTTGGGAAATTCGGGAACTGGAAAAACAACGCTTTTGCATCTTTTAGCATTACT
>JBKBSS010000076.1:0-12076 GCA_046291385.1 Emticicia sp.
AAATCAGCGTCATCTGTGCGGTCTGCCGCTGCGGTTCTAATTTTACAATGAATTTGATTGTTTACAATCAGTACATATTTTCAATTTTACATTATCAATTATCCATTAAAAAATGGTAGAAAGTATTATTTCAAAACTTAATAAGTACGAGATTAAAATCCGAAAAGCCGTAAATGGTCACATGCACGGGAACTTCCGTTCGGTTTTTAAAGGCTCTGGCTTGGAGTTTAGCGATTTGCGTACCTACCAATACGGCGATGACGTTCGGACGATTGATTGGATTACGACCGCCAAAGGTGACGGAGCTTACGTAAAGATTTTTAAGGAAGAAAAAGAGCAAACTGTGTTTTTTATGCTCGATGTGAGCAGTTCGCAGGAAGTAGGAAACAGCGGACGTTTGAAAATAGATACCGCCAAAGAAATTTGCGGAGTTTTGGCACTTTCGGCCATTAAAGAGGCTGGTCACGTAGGACTTTACTGTTTTTCTGACCAAAAAGAATTGTATTTCAAACCCACAAACGGCATGAAACACGGTTACGAACTCATCTTGACACTCTTCAAGATGAAGCCCGTTTCGCAGAAAACCGATATTCCGTCGGCCATTGGTTTTGCTTTAAATATGCTTCGCCGTAAGAGTGTTGTGATTCTGATTTCTGATTTTTTGGATAAAGATTATGAGCATAACCTCAAGGCTTTGGCTCGCAAACACGATTTGGTGGTCGTTCACGTTTATGACCAGCGAGAAATAAAGCTGCCGAGTCTCGGAATTATTCCTGTTTTGGACAAAGAAAGTAAAAAAACTATTTGGTTGAATACGTCTTCACCATCGTTTAAGCGAGAAATGCGGGAGGTTTTTGAAGATAATCAGAAACGCTTGGAAACTTTGTGTAAACAGCATAATGCCAATTACGTAGCCATTGATTCGAGAGAAGATTATGTGCCGAAATTGATACAGTTATTTAGAGTAAGAAAGTAAAAAGTCGATAGCAGACAAAGGTTTAAAGAAATAAAAATGTCAATCAGAATTAAACAAATACTAAAGTCGGTAAATCATATCTTATTGATAATCAGTTGTTTGTTGGTTATAGAAAACAGTCAAGCCCAAAAACCTGTCGGAAAGTTTCAAACCGATAGCATTGAAATTGGTCGTCCGATTGACTACACACTTAGCTACCATCATAGTCCTTCGGCGGAGGTTTTTTTTCCTGATACGACCTATAATTTTTATCCATTTGCAATAATTCGACGCAATATTTTTCCTACCTCAACCACAAACGGCGTGAGTGTCGATAGTGTGGTTTATACACTTGTAACGTTTGATATTACGAAAAATCAAAAACTGGGATTGCCGATTTATTTACTTTCAAAGCGAGATTGTACGGCCGTTTATTCGTTGGCTGACTCGGTTTTTTTGAAGGAAATGATTAAAACCAGCGTAGATTTTCTACAATTAAAGACTGATACAAAACTTTTGCCGCTTTCGCAGCAGGTAAATTATCCAAAGATTTTGACCTATTTATTAAGCCTTTTGGGCGTATTTCTTATTATTTACGCCATCTTCGGGCGATTTATTCGCAAGCAATATCGTTTGTTTTTGTTTAGCCGCCGACATAAAGATTTTCAAACTAATTATAAAAAATATATTCGTTCAACTTTAGATGATGTAACGATTGGAAAAGCATTGGTTTTGTGGAAAAAACACTTAGAATGGCTCGAAAAACGCCCTTATACGTCATTTACAACCAAAGAAATTATTTCAAGATTGCCCAGCGAACGCCTCGAAGAAGCACTTAGAGAAATTGATAGTGCTATTTATGGTGGAATTTTATCAACCCAAATGCCTTCTTCGATGGAAATTTTGCTCGAAAAAGCTACCGAATTATACAAAAATCGCCGAGAAAAATTAGCCGCCAGCTTATAATTGTAGGACAGGTTTTTAACTTGTCAGATAGCGAAGAAAGGCTTTTTTGTAAGAAAATTATCCATGAATATTTGAAACTTACCCATTTTTTGATGAATCAGTCAATCGAAATCATATTATCTGATAAAACCCTCAACGAACAAGCCTGTTTGGATTTTGTAAAAACCGATGATTCGGGCGGAATCGTAACTTTTGTCGGAACGGTCAGAAACCAAACCAAAGGAAAGCGAGTCTTGAGACTTGATTTTGAGGCTTACGAACCAATGGCCGTTTCGGAGATGAGAAAAATTGCCGAACAAGCCGTAGAAAAATTTTCGTTGAAAAAAATAGCCATTTATCACCGAGTTGGTAGTCTTGAAATTGGCGAAGTTCCCGTTGTAATTGCAGCTTCGGCGGCACATCGTGGAGCGGCTTTTGATGCCTGCGAGTATGCCATTGACACACTCAAAGAAACCGTACCGATTTGGAAAAAAGAGATTTTTGAAGACGGAGAAGTGTGGGTTTCGGCTACGCCTTGATTTTTACTTGCTCAAACTCTTCTTTAGTATTTACGTTTTTCAAAAACATTGGATTGCTCAAAGCAATGACTTCAGTATCATTGTTTTGTAGAAAAATCTTAGGGCTTTTGTTTCCTTCTTCTACATATTTTAAGAGTAAAGAAAATGCGGCTGGTTCGTAAATCGTAAAAAGTGGGTCGGGTGCGTTGGTTTCGGGGTTTAGAAATGCCGTTGCAACTTTTTCGCTGTTTTGGTGATTTATCAAAGTCGCAAAACTACTTTCATCAATCAGAGGCATATCACAGGCAACGACCAACCAAGCAGTATTTGGGTTGAAGTCTAAAGCAGACAAAACTCCCCCAATCGGGCCCAATTCATATTTATCAATAATGGTGTTTTCTGAGAATTGCTGTTCGGCTCGGCACGAAAAATAAACTTCTGAACAATATTTTCTTACCAAATCAAACAGATATTCTCGTTGAGGTTTGCCGTGATAATTGAGTAAACTTTTATCAGTTCCCATGCGGGAGCTTTTACCTCCGATTAAGATAAGCCCGTTCAAATTTCTTCAAATTTAAAATCTTTTTTACCGCCAGTTTTTTCAATCAAACGAGTTTCTTTGATGATAATATTGTGCGAAAAAGCTTTGCACATATCATAAACCGTCAAAGCTGCTACGCTGGCACCTGTCAAAGCCTCCATTTCGATGCCCGTTTTGCCAGTGAGTGAAGCTGTACATTCGATAATTACTTCTCTTTTATCATTCAAAAAAATATTAATTTGGCAGTTTTCGAGTCCGAGCGGGTGGCAGAGCGGAATCAAATCACCTGTTTTTTTAGCGGCCATTACGCCCGCAATAATAGCAGTCTGAAAAACTGGGCCTTTCTTGGTATGGATTTCTTCGTTGGTAAGTCTTTCCAGAATGACATCATCCAAAATTATGATGCTTCGAGCTTTTGCCATGCGGCGAGTGATAGCTTTTTCGCCTACATCAACCATTGAAGGGTTTCCTGCGGCATCTATGTGCGTAAAATTGGTCATTTTTTGCGGTGCGAACATCCTGTTCGCTTTTGATTTAAACTATTATTACTGCGAATCGGGAGGCAACCGTTGCCCGCTTCGCTCCACATTATTTCTTCTCCACAACGCCCAATTCACTAAATTTTATTTCTTCGTTTTCTATCATTTTTCTGATAACATCTTTTACGTAATCTTTATTATTAAAAAACTGATAATCAACTATTTGACTGATTGGGGCTGGAATTATTTCTAAGATTTTTTGTCGGTATTTTGTGTAAATCTCAATCGGAATTGGCTCATCTCTCTTTTTTTGTTTCAAGCAATTATCACAAATTCCGCAAGTAATATTCGTAAATTCATTAAAATATTCCTGCAAAAATTGCTGACGGCATCGACGGCTTTCATCGGTAAACTGCACGACTGCTGCTACTTTCTCTAAATCTTTTTTCTTGCGTCGTTGCATTTCTACGACGTTGATTGTCAGATACTTAACATCTTGCCGAGCCGTAAGAAATGTTAGTTGCGGAATGCTTTTTTGCTTTTGATAAGTCACGATTCCGACTTGTTGGAGATAGTCAAGCATTTTTTCGATTTCGCCCGCACTGCCAAAGAAATATTTGCCAATCGTCGCTTCCGAAATACTGACGTAGCTCGTAAACAAATCGCCGCCGTAAATTCGGAGCAGCGTTTTGATAAATTTATCGTAACTCGGTGTTTTTATCTGAAACTTGTATAATTCGTGGTTATCGACTTTAATAGAAATCTTTGATGGACTGTAATACGCATCGCTTAGTTGAATCAGTCCTTCATCTTCCAGTACTTTTAGTTCGTTGTGCGTATCGTGTGCCGAAAATCCAAAATTGTTGATAAACTCTTGAAAATCAAAGTCATAGCTCTCAAAATTCTCTCCGCCAACCGCCAAATTTTTATAATTTGCCAGTGCTTGATAAACTCGTTTGAGGTTTTCGATGGGCGGATATTTTTGTTCAGTTTGTTTGAAAATATCCTCTAAATCGCCTCTGGTATAAAGCAAAACCGCATACGCCTTTTGCCCATCTCTACCTGCCCGCCCTGCTTCTTGATAATAAGCTTCGAGGGTTTCGGGCAAATCAATATGCACCACTACTCGCACATCGGGTTTGTCGATACCCATTCCGAAGGCGTTGGTTGCCACAATTACCCGAACTTGATTATTTATCCAGGCTTCTTGTTTCTTAAATCTTTCGGGTGTAGAAAGTCCAGCATGGTAAAAATCCGAACGAATTCGACTTTTATTCAGCCAGTCTGAAATCTCTTTTGTACGTCGGCGACTGCGTACATACACAATGGCTGAACCTTGTACTTTTTGTAGAATCTCAAACGCTTTTCGTTCTTTACTTTCTTCACAAAAGACTGAATATGAGATATTTGGTCGGGCAAAACTTTGCTGAAAAACTTGTACATTTTTTAGTTCGAGTTTTTCGATAATATCCTGTTGGGCTTCTTTGGTGGCAGTGGCCGTAAGAGCAATTGTTGGAGCATTGCCCGTAAATTTTCTAAATTCAGGAATTTTCAGATACGGCGGACGAAAATCATAGCCCCATTGCGAAATACAATGTGCTTCGTCAATCACGAGCAAACAAACTTTCATAAGTTTGGTGCGTACTTGCATGATTTCGGTTAGCAGTCGTTCGGGCGAAACGTAGAGAAACTTGAAATCTCCGTAAACAAAATTATCAAGCGTGTAATCAATTTCATTACGGTGCATTCCCGAATAAATGGCGGCGGCTTTTATTCCTCGGCGTTTGAGCTGCTCTACTTGGTCTTTCATCAGAGCAACCAAAGGCGTGATTACGATACAAACGCCTTCCATTGCCATTGCTGGCACTTGAAAACAAATAGATTTCCCCCCACCAGTTGGCATTAAGGCAAGCGTGTCTTTCTGAGCCAATACCGAATTGATTATATCTTCTTGTAGCGGTCGGAAAGCATCATATTGCCAAAATTCTTTTAATATTTCTAATGGGGTCTGCATCGCAAGGAATAAAAACTACGTCTCTGATTACAAAGATAGGGGAGAATTGATGAAACCTAAGTGTGCTGATAATTTTGTTTAATTCATTGGCAGACAAAAACATTGGTTTTATCTTTATTTACCGACATTCATTCAACAAAAGTATTAGTTTTTTCGTTAGAATTGATAACTTGTGAAATAATTGACGAGCAACCCTATTGCCACAAATTACGTATATTTTTAAAATCCTGACTAACAGACTATTAATTTAAGAATTATGAGAAAAATTTACCTTTCTGGCTTATTACTTCTGATGGTAATGTCAGTTTTTGCCCAAAAATTGGCCAAACCTAAGCACGGAGAACTTACAAGGTCGAATCCCGATAAAATTGAATTTATGAAGGGAAAGATGATTGTGTGTCCAGGGGTTTTTGAGGACGCCAATACTTACGTTCCGATGGCTAAAGAAGTAGAGGAAGCTCTCAAAGGTCAGAAAGGTCGTGGGGTTGGGGCAACCGCAAAAGCTACTTTTATTATTGATTACGTTGGTTTTTCGCCTGCTGCACAGCGTTCTTTTCAAGCCGCAGTTGACATTTGGGCAAACCTGATTACATCGCCCGTGCCAATCCGAATCAGAGCCGAATGGCGTGCCATTGACAGCGGAACTGGTGGCGGAACAATCTTAGGACAAGCATCACCTGGTGATTTTACAAGAAATTTCCCTGGTCAACAAAAAGCAGGAACTTGGTATCCGATTGCTTTGGCCGAAAAAATAGCTGGTCAAGAACTTAACTCAATCAATGAGCCAGACATTACTGCCGAATTTAATAGTTCTGCTCCGTGGTATTTGGGAGTTGCTTCACCAGGAGCTAATCAGTTCGATTTTACTTCGGTTGTTTTGCATGAGTTGTGTCATGGTTTAGGGTTCACGTCATCGCTCAGTGTACCAGTGGGCGAAACAGGAACAATCGGTACGACGGGTTCTTGGGGATTCGGTACGGGTTCCCCATTTGCCTATGACCATTTTATCGAAAACGGTAGTTCGCAATTATTGATAAATACTACAAATTTTGCTAATCCTTCATCGCCTTTAAAAGAGCAATTGACAGGTGATAATTTGTTTTTTAATAGCCCAACTGCAACGGCAGTCAATAAAGATGTAAAAGCAAAAGTATTTGCTCCAACTACTTACCAAGGTGGTTCGAGTATCTCGCACGTGAATGATGCTACTTATCCATCGGGAAACATTAATTCACTAATGACGGCAGGTGCAAGTTTGCGTGAAGTAATCAGAGACCCTGGCCCGATTGTAAAAGGAATTTTTGCTGATATGGGCTGGAAAAGTACATCTTTGTTACATGCAAGGGTGAAAAACATAGAAAATCCAGTGACTAAGGTTACTATCAAAGCAACTATCACGAGTGATACAACGCTTGTAGCGGGTAGTGCAAAAGTTTTTTATACTGAAAATGATACGCTCATTGCCAATGCAAAGCCAATAAATATGGTGCGAGTTGGCACTACCAACGAATACACGGCCGATATTCCAGTGACGAAAACCAGCTCAATTATTCGTTATTATTTGACGGTTGATGATAATTTTAAAGTAAAAAATACATCACCAGCCGAAGCACCAACGAGAGGTTTCTACGGATTTAGTGTTGGAACAACTGATGAATTTCCGCCATTTGTGACTACAAATCCATATACGATTGTTCCGACAACAGCAATGCTTGATGTTTTTGCTAATATTGAAGATTCTTTCGAGCATGGAATTGATACTGTTTATGTAGAATACAGGTTGAATGGTGTTGCCCAAAAACCATTTGGTATAAAAAAATACAATCCTGCTACCGACGACAAAGCCTATTCGCAGGGACGAAATGATGTATTTGCCTATTTGGCTAAAGCTCCCTTTGGGGCTTTGAAACAAAACGACCGAGTACAGTATAGAATCGTAGCGATTGATAAATCAAAAAATAAAAATATAGCAGTCTTACCAGCGTATTTGAACACCCCTGGAACAAACGTAACTCCGACGGCTGATTATTTTGAGTTTGTAGTGAGTGATTTAAAATCTCGAGACCCTATACAAGTTTATGAAAGTAATTTTAATACTGCCAATGATGATTTTGTGGGTATAGCAGGCTGGGGAATTACCCAACCAACAGGTTTTACTAATGGTGCTTTGCACTCGGCACACCCCTATAAAAATGGCGGTAATGAAGATTTACAGGCAAATACTCTTGCGTTACTACGTTTTCCGATTCAGTTGAAAGAAGATTTAGACTCGGCAACTATTACTTTTGATGAAGTAGTTTTAGTTGAGCCTGGCGAAACTAATTCAGAATTTGGCGATTTAGAGTTTTATGACTACGTAGTAGTTGAAGGTTCGTATGATGGAGGTCTCAGTTGGGTGCCATTTGAAGACGGCTACGACGCCACAAGCAATGCAGACTGGCTAAGAGTTTACAGTTCAAATTTGGTGAGAGGAACAGTCGTTGGTTCAGCAGGTAGAATAATTACGTCAGAAGATTCGAGAGCAACTGCAACTTCGGCTTTATACAAGCCTCGTTCGATAAAGATGTTATCTTCGGGCGAGTTTGTTGCAGGCGAGACAATTTTAATTCGTTTTAGACTTTTCTCAGACGAATTAGCCTACGGTTGGGGTTGGGCAATTGATAACTTAAAAATACAAGTTCCGCCACCACCACCAGTTTTGGCTACTGAGGCATCAGCCGAAAGAATATTGACACTCTCGCCAAATCCAAGTCCTGATGAATTGCTTATTTCAACGAGTTTGGCAAAACCAGGCCGTGTGAAAATGGAAGTTTTCAGTGCAAAAGGTGTAAAAATAATGACCAGAGAGTTTGTAGCCGATGGAAATGCTTTCAATCAAAAAATTGACTTGAGTGATTTTTCAACGGGTTCATACATCGTGAGATTACACACCGAAAATGGTATTATCGTGAAACGCTTTGTGGTGAATAAATAATAAAATAAACGAATAAAAGCCGTAGGAGTTCATAATTATGAACTCCTACGGCTTTTTCTTTCTATAATTTTCTGTAAATTGTGCCATACAAATCAAAGAGAAATTATGCGTAAAATTTTATTTATTTTATTGGTGTCATTTATTGGTGTTTCATGTAAAACAACTCAAAATATTTCTGGAAAATCGCCTTATGCAAAAATGCTTGATACTTCGAGTGTCTTTTCGCAAAGTATGACAGGAATGGCTTTGTATGATTTGAGCGAACAAAAAATGATTTTCGAGCGAAATTCAAATCGCTATTTTACGCCAGCATCAAACACTAAACTTTTTACGTTTTATGCTTGCCTAAAAACCCTCGGCGATTCGATTCCTGCACTTCGCTACGAAATAAAGAGCGATTCTTTGATTTTTTGGGGAACTGGCGACCCAACTTTCTTTCATCCAGACCTTACAAGTACAAGCATTTTCGATTTTTTGAAATCGTATAAACGCTCAAAGAGATTCTATTTTTCGGACGGAAATTTTACCAATCCGTATTTTGGAGCAGGTTGGGCTTGGGACGATTACAACAGTTATTATACAGTCGAAATGTCGCCAATGCCGATGTACGGAAATATCGTGAGAACCAAAATCGAAAACGGTGAAATAATGCCGCAACCGAAGATTTTTGATAATAGTTTTTACAAAAAAGATACGGGAAGCGAAATCGAAAGAACAGCCGCCGACAATCAATTTCTTTTACCAAAATCTCTTTTAGCAAAGTCGAATTATCAGCAGGATATTCCTTATAAAACTTCTACGAGTTTAACCCAGCAATTATTAATTGATACACTTCGTAGAAATGTAAATTTATTGAAAACACCAGTTTCGGCCACCGCAAAAACGCTTTATAGTATGCCAACTGAGCCAGTTTACCGACTAATGATGCAGGAAAGCGACAATATGCTTGCCGAGCAACTTTTACTACTTTGTGGAACCGTGTTGAAAGATTCAATCAATTCATCTTTTGCCATTAAATCAATTAAAGAGAAACATTTACAAGACCTGCCCGACGCTCCAAAATGGGTTGATGGTTCGGGACTTTCACGCTATAATTTATTTACGCCTCGTTCGATTATCAAGCTATTGGAGAAAATCCATGCCGAACTTCCGCAAGAAAAGCTTTTTTCAATAATGGCAAATGGAGGAAAAAGTGGAACGGTAAGAAATATGTTTAAAACGGAAGAAGAACCGTTTGTTTTTGCAAAATCTGGCTCACTGAGTGGCGTTTATAATTTGAGCGGTTATTTAATTACGAAGAAAGGTAAAACGATACTCTTTAGCTTGATGAACAATAATTTTACGAAGCCAACCAGCCAAGTGCGAAAAGAAGTAGAGAAAATTTTACTGGAAGTAAGAAATAAAGAGTAAATATTTCGATAGCGTGGTGTTTGCAAGGCGACACCACGCTATCAAAATTATTTTATTTTTTTAGTGCATTAAGGGCTTCATTACGTAGAGTCGAAGCGGTTTCATATTCGCCTGTATGACTCCAACCTGGAGGCATAAGTATATACAAAATTTTGTTTTTAAGTCCATCAGCAGAGCGGATATCGTGCCATAAACTGGCAATTTCTCCAAAATAAACATCTGTAAAGTTATTAGAATCCATTGGACGGGTAATACCATACTCAACGGGAATGTCTTTTTTTTCTTCTTGATAAGTTTTGAAAATAATGTCCCAAACGTTGATAATTGAACAGAAGTTAGTATCCATATACAAATGATTTCGTCCGTGATGCACTCTATGATGCGAAGGAGTAAGAATGAATTTCTCTAAGAAACCAAGTCTTGCATTTTTCATACTTTCTTCGCTGATGTGTACGAATGCTCCCCAAATGCTATCAAGAATCATAATCGCAAAAAGCATGATGGGTTGCACACCCAAAAGCATACAAAACATTGCCGCAAAGAATTCGCTATACAGGTTTTCGACAAAAAAAGTGGTGAGCGTAATTGAGGAGTTCAGCTCTTGGGATGAATGATGAACAGAATGAAAACACCAAAGCAAACGAACTTTATGCGTTAAATAATGACGAATAAAATTGTTTAGTTCGTAAACTAAATAGCCATAAACAAACCAATACCAAGTAAGGGATGTATGAATAATGGCGTATTTCTGAAACATTCCGATAGTAAGAAGCAGCACAGAAACACCAATTAGTCGGCTCATTATACGGTTGACTAAAATAATCAAGAACGGTATTTTGTAGCTTTCTTTACGGAACTTATGTCGAAATAATGACCATAGCACCTCAAAAACAATAATAATAGGAGTAATCGGAGAAATAAATGTCAAGAAACCTTCAAATGTTAATAATGCTCTGTAGTTTCTTGAGTGAATGATGTCGAGTAATCCGTTAACTCTAAAAAAGGTAATTAATTCATTCAGAAAATCAGTAATGATGTTCATTAATCGTATTGGTTTTAAGTGTAATAGGGTTACGTGATTTTAAGGTTCTTTCATCTGAAAACCTAAGTCTTTCATATTGACGCTTTTTGTGTCAAAATAGTTGGATGATTTTTGGCTATCGAAAGAAAATAAAACAATAAAATTTTTATTATGCTGATTATAGGTAAGAGTTTTGAGCAAAAATATGTACGGCTTATTCCTGAATTATAGTTCATCTTTCAAGAAAAAACCAGTGTAACTACCTTTAATTTTTGCCACCTGTTCGGGCGTGCCTTCGCCTACAATTGTTCCACCTTTGTTACCGCCTTCAGGGCCAACGTCAATTACGTGGTCAGAAACTTTTATCACATCGAGGTTATGTTCAATAATTAATACTGTGTTGCCCTTATCAGCCAATTTTTGCAGTACTTCGAGCAATTTCTGAATATCCTTGAAGTGAAGCCCCGTTGTTGGCTCATCTAAAATATAGATAGTTTTGCCCGTGTCTTTCTTCGATAATTCTTCCGATAATTTTACTCGTTGAGCTTCTCCTCCCGAAAGAGTAGTGGCGTGCTGACCGAGTGTGATATATCCTAAACCAACTTCATTCAAAATCTGAACTTTTCGGTTGATTTTCGGAATATTCTCAAAAAACTCAACGGCTTGCTCAACGGTCATGTCCAGCACATCGGCAATGGATTTTCCTTTATAACGCACCTCCAAAGTTTCACGGTTAAAACGTTTGCCTTTGCAAGTTTCGCAGGCTACGTGAACATCGGGCAAAAACTCCATTTCGATTTTCTTCATGCCCGCACCTTCACAGTCTTCGCAGCGTCCGCCTTTTACGTTGAACGAAAAACGCCCAGGTTTATAACCTCTGATTTTTGCTTCGGGCAATTCGGCAAAAAGTGTACGAATCTCCGAAAACATTCCTGTATAAGTTGCAGGATTACTGCGTGGTGTACGCCCAATCGGACTTTGGTCAACCTCAATTACTTTATCAAGATGCTCCAATCCTTCGATTGATTTGTGGGCTAAAGGTTCTCTTTTTGAGTTATAAAAATGCTTATTCAGCACAGGAAAAAGCGTTTCGTGAATCAACGAAGATTTTCCGCTACCACTCACGCCCGTGATACAAATCATTTTCCCCAAAGGTAGTTTCAGCGTAACATTTTTCAAATTATGTCCCGTTGCACCTTTGATTATCAAGTATTTACCA
>JBKBSS010000077.1:0-3059 GCA_046291385.1 Emticicia sp.
CACTTCCAGGGGCATATATCACGATTCCGAGAGCAGGACGAGGCACACTTTCTAATAGCAAAGGATATTTCGTTTTGGGCGTTTTTCCTGGTGATACCATTAATTTTAGTTATCTCGGTTTCAAGAAACAATATCATATTATTCCCAAAAAAGCTGACGTTGATTATTCGGTATTTGTTGAGCTTCAAGTTGACTCTAAAATGTTAAAAGAAGTTAAAGTTTATCCTTTTAGCACCGAAGAAGAATTTAAGCAAGCTTTGGTCGATATGAAACTTCCCGACGACCGTGAACGTAAAATACTGGCCGAAACGTATAGCCCTGAAAATATCGCCAAAATGGCCTCAGTTCATGGCATGAGTGCCGATGCCAATTATCGTTACGGACAAAATCAGTTTATCAAACAAATGGAAAGCAGAGGAGCTGTTACGACCAATCCTTTATTAAATCCGTTTGCGTGGGTAAGTTTTGTAAAAGCAGTAAAAAGCGGAGCTTGGCGTGACCAAGCTTGGAAAGCAGGAGCCGCCGCCGCACCACGAGATAACGTGACTCGTGATAAGTTTTTTAGAGATAATGCTAAGAAAGATTGATAGAGTACTGTTTACACATTCTGTGTTTGGTAAGCTATACCATTTGCTAATTCGTAAACATTATCGGCTATTTCTGCGATATTTTTGTTGTGTGTAATCATCAATATTGCTAAATTAGGTTTCAATTTTTCGAGTAAATCAAGCACAAATTGCTCAGTTTTACTGTCCATTGCCGAAGTTACTTCATCAAGCAAAAGCAAATTTGGTTTACGGTACAAAGCCCTTGCCAGTGCTAATAATTGTTTTTGTCCACCCGAAAGATTGATGCCTTCTTCGCCAACGATAGTCAAGTATCCTTGTGGTAAAGTTTCAAAGAATTGATTGAGTCTTAGTGTTTCACAGAAATTTATTGCTTTCTCTCCTTCTTCGATAATATTCCCTAATACAATATTATCAAGTAATGTTCCATTAAAAATCTTGATTTCCTGCGGTACTATTCCGATTTTGCTACGCCAAACATTTGAAGCAATGTTTTTGAGCGAAATAGCTTCATTGATAAGAGTTTCGCCAGCTTCATACGCTTGAAATTTCTGCAAAATTTGCAGTAAAATACTTTTACCAGAGCCTACTTACACCCAGTAATGCCGTTATTTTACCTTTCCTGACTGTGAGCGAAATGTTTTTCAATAATTGGCTTTTTCCCGCAAAGCGAAAAGATAAATTCTTGATAGTCAGTAGATTTAGCTCCGCCAATTTATAACCTTTATACTTGTTGGGTCTTTCTTGTGTGAAGGCAATACGAAAAGTAAAAAAAAGCATAAGAATATTACTAATCTGGGCATTTTGTTAAGTGTTTTCGTTTGATTTTTGTTTTATAAGATAAGTTTATTCTACACTCAATATTCATAAAGGGTTTTCAATTCTCTGAAAATCCTATTTCTGTTTCTATTTTACCTCGTTTATTTGCAACATATCCAAAGCCTAAGCCAGTATAAATTAGACCTAAGTTTTGTAAATTTTTATGGTATGTGTTTTGGAATGGCACATAAAAACCCATTGTCGGGTAAATATTTTTGGGATAATAATTATCCGTATAAAAATTTATAATTGCCCTACAACATCGTAAGGTGCTACAAACATAGGGCGTGCCACTGAACTAAAAGTTCAGCGGAGAAAAAAATCACAAATTATTTTGCTTTTTCTCCTTATATTCTAAAAAAGCAATTACCGATGAGAAGATTATTAAATAAACAAATGCAACATTTTTGTTTACGAATAAGAGTCCAAAACCCACTAAAACAAATAGGAGTTTTTGAAAAACTGATAGTTTCATAATATTTTAAATATTTAGAAGTGAAAATTTTTAAACAAAGTGCAAATATTTTCAAAGTTCTATGTCTTTTACCAAGTTTAAGAGGGTTTTCTTTTGCATGGTAGCATCTTCCGATTTGTCGAAAATGGTAATGAAAAAGATGTCTATGCCGTCACTTCTCTCTTCGAGTAGATAAGTTATGAGTCTAAATCCGCCACTTTTGCCTCCTCCTTTACTTTCAACGGCAAGACGAATCTTGTAAAGTCCCGCACCTAAAGATTCACCGAGTTTTGGTGTTGCTAATAATTTTTCTTCTAAATTATCCACATCTTTTTCGAGTGAACGAAATTTCTTAGAAAGCCGCTTGAAGCGTGAATCAAAGCGAGGTGTAGTGAAAATTTTATTTTTCATTCGCCAATTCATGTTTTAACTCTTGAAATGTTTTGCGTGGGAGTTTCCCCTCACGAATGAGCTTAACTTCTCGCAAGCCTTGTGCAACTTGTTCAATCAAAGGCACCGTTTCTTCTTCGTTCTCGCTATTAATCAAAGATTTCAATTCGTTTTGCACCTTTTTGGGCAAAACCTTGTATTGTTCATAAATTATCTGTGCAGTACTCATTTTTGTCAAGTTTTAGTTGTCAAATTTAATAATTTCCTAAATCAAATCTCTGTGTCTTTTACCAAGTTTAGGAGGGTTTTCTTGGCAATAGAACTTTCTTCTGATTTGTCATAAATCGTAACCAGATATACTGTTGTGGCATTTGAGGTTTGCTCAATCATGTAGGTAATTATTCTAAAACCTCCGCTTTTACCGCCATTTTTGCTATTGCTTGCCAGACGAATTTTGTATAAACTCCCACCCAGTTGGGTACCAATTTTGGGGTTTTGTTTAATCAGTTCTCCCAAAAGCCCTATCTCTTGGCTCAGAGTCCTATATTTCTTTGATAAGCGTTTTGCATTTTTCTTAAATTCCTCCAAAACTTTTAGTTCAACTTTCATCTTTTAATTCTTTCATAAAATCTTCAAAAGAAGTTGCTTCTAACTTTCCTTCACGAATTAATTTCATTTCGTTCAACCCCGCAATGAGTGAGGGCAAGTAAACTTGCACATACTCATCGTTATCTTTATTGATAAGTGCTATTAATTCGTTTTGCACCTTTTTGGGCAAAACCTTGTATTGTTCATAAATTATCTGTGCAGTACTCATTTTTGTCAAGTTT
>JBKBSS010000077.1:3157-3605 GCA_046291385.1 Emticicia sp.
TTTAGTTGTCAAATTTAATAATTTCCTAAATCAAAAAGCGGCTTTTACCACAAAAAATGGCCAAATCTGCTCAAAATACCTTTTCCACCAGTCAAATTAGCCGCTTTGTTGGGTGGCAGTTTTCTAAAACCAATCTCAAAACTACCTTCTTCGGTATAAACGTAGCTTTGGCTGTGTGGGCAATAATCAATCGGTAGGTTTAGGTCATTGATGAGTTCGTCTCTAAATTTGTACCAAGCCCGCTCCGTAATGCCGAGCTTGCGAGAGAGTTCTTTGGGCGAGCCTGTTGCTCTTTGTTTGATAAGGTGGTTGAGATAGGTTAGTCGTTGGTGTACTTTAAACAGCATGGTTTGTATGGTTTAACGTTTATAAATAATTCCGAACCAATGCTTTGGGCAATGGTCGGAGCAAAAGTTATAGTGTATTTTTACTTTTTGGATTTTTCGGT
>JBKBSS010000077.1:3703-12076 GCA_046291385.1 Emticicia sp.
GATTACGAACGAAAAACAAACAAAATTGCTTTTTGGGTAATATATTTATGTACGTGGATGATGAATGAAATTGTAAGGGGGTAGAAAGATTTATTTTGTATTTTTACAAGAAAGACTTTGTTATTATTTATATTTCAACAAATTTTAAACATTTTTTCACTACCTTTGTTCTCCGATAACCATAAGTATTTTCGGAACTCTTTTATTATTCTTCAATGAATCAAAAACCCTCTGATGCCCTTCTACTCCTTGAAGACGGCACTTTTTTCAAAGGAAAAGCACTCGGCAAAATTGGTACTTCGGCTGGCGAAATCTGCTTTAACACAGGAATGACTGGCTACCAAGAAATTTACACCGACCCTTCGTATTTTGGTCAAGTAGTCATCAATACTACTTCTCATATTGGAAATTACGGCGTTGTTTTGGATGATGAAGAAGAATCTTCGAGTGTGAAAATTAGTGGAATGGTCTGCAATGCCTTCGCCAATCACTATTACTCACGTGTAACTGCCGATTTTTCGCTCCAAGAATATTTCGAGCGTGCCAATATCGTAGGAATCTGTGATGTTGATACTCGCCAAATTGTACGTCATATCCGTGATGCGGGTGTGATGAATTGTATTATTTCTTCCGAAATCCTGGACCCAGCAGTTTTAGCACTCGAATTAAAGAAAGTGCCTTCGATGGACGGTCTTGAATTATCTTCGGTAGTAAGTACAAAAGAAGCTTATTATTTGGGTAGTGAAGATGCAAAATATAAAGTAGCGGTTTTAGATTTTGGTGTGAAAAAAAGTATCTTGAACAATTTCGTAGAAAGAGATTGTTATTGCAAGGTTTTCAATGCCAAATCAAGTTTTGAAGAAATCGCTGCGTTTAACCCAGACGGTTACTTCTTATCGAATGGCCCTGGCGACCCTTCGGCAATGCCTTACGCAGTCGAAACCATCAAACAAGTAATTGAAACCAACAAACCAGTTTTTGGTATTTGTCTTGGTCACCAATTATTGGCTTTGGCAAGTGGAATTGAAACTTATAAGATGAAAAACGGCCACCGTGGCTTGAATCATCCTGTAAAAAATCTTCGTACTGGACTTTGTGAAATTACTTCACAAAATCATGGTTTTGCCGTGAAACCTGACCAAGTTGAAAGCGTAGAAAATATAGAATTAACGCACGTAAACCTCAATGACAATACCATTGAAGGTATCCGTAGAAAAGATAAACCAGCGTTTTCGGTACAATATCACCCAGAGGCTTCTCCTGGCCCACACGATTCTCGCTATTTATTCGATGATTTTGTGAAGATGTTGGGATAAAATAAAACTCTATTAAACCTGTAAGGTCTTTTTTTGACCTTGCAGGTTTTTTTTGCATAACTTGCAGTTGTTCTTCGTATAAAAGAAGTTATTTATGAAATTATACAGCACAAACCACCAAAGTCCAGATGTAGATTTAGCCGAAGCAGTTTTTCGTGGACTTCCGCCCGATAATGGTCTTTATATGCCAACTGAGTTTACGCCCTTGCCACAATCTTTTTGGGATAATGTCGGAAATTTGAGTTTACAAGAAATCGCTTTTGAGGTTTCAAATGCACTGATTGGGGCTGATGTTCCTACCGAAGATTTACGTCAACTCATCAATAGTGCCATTGATTTTTCTGCACCAATTGTTGAAATTGAAGCAAATACTTACTGTTTAGAGCTTTTTCATGGCCCTTCGATGGCTTTTAAAGATTTTGGTGCAAGATTTATGGCTGCTTTGATGTCGTATTTTCTACAAAAATCTCAAAAGCAAATCCATATTTTGGTAGCTACTTCGGGCGATACGGGTGGAGCGGTTGCACAAGGTTTCTTCAAAACACCAAATATTGATGTCACGATTCTTTACCCAAGTGGAAAAGTAAGTGATATTCAAGAAAAGCAACTCACAACTTTGGGCGAAAACGTAAGAGCCTTAGAAGTAAGTGGTACTTTTGATGATTGCCAAAAGCTCGTAAAACAAGCATTTTTGGATAAAGAATTGACCGATAAATTTGATTTAGCTTCGGCCAATTCAATCAATATCGCACGTTTGATTCCGCAAGCGTTTTATTATGTAAATGCTTATGCACAGTTAAAGAAATCGGGTGCTGATTTACCAGTCGTAATGTCAGTTCCGAGTGGAAATTTTGGGAATTTGAGTGCAGGAATCATCGCTTGGAAATTGGGTTTGCCCGTGCATAAATTTATTGCTACCACAAATGTTAATAACGTTGTGCCAGCCTATTTAGAAAGTGGCGTTTACGAACCGATAAGTCCTTCATTATCAACAATTTCTAATGCAATGGATGTCGGAAATCCGAGCAATTTTCCTCGTATGAAAGCCTTGCTTGATAATGATTTAGATACAATGCGTAGTTTAATAGTTGGCTATTTTTACGACGACGAGGCAACAAAAATAGCCATGAAAGATGTATTCGACCGCACAGGCTACGTAATGTGTCCGCATACGGCTGTGGCGTATTTGGGTCTAAAAGCTTATACAAATACACTTTCAGAGCCAGTGAGTGGAATATTCTTTTCTACGGCACATTATGCTAAGTTTTTAGACGTGGTTGAAGAAGTTGTAGGCAAACAAGATATTCCAAAACGCCTTTCTGATTTGCTGATTTTAGAAAAACAAGCAACGCCAATGTTAACTGAGTTTGTTGACTTTAAGGCTTGGTTGATGGCGAATTTATAACATAAAAAAGAATTGACAACTCTTGCGGTGCGACGATTCGCCGAGTTGTCAATTCTAAGTAATTCTTACATTTCAGCCTTCATTGTTTGGCTCGTAAATGTACTTTCAAAAATCTTATCGGCATTGCCAGTTTCAAAACCATCACGGCGATGAATTCTTTCTACTTTATCAATCGGTATTCCTGCAAATTGGGGTAAGACTTTTCTCTCGGCAAATTCAACATAACTTCCCGAAATTGTGTGCGTACTTCCATCGGCAAATGTTGCATCAATCATTTCGGCAACGGTCGAGCTTTGTAATAATCCTCCATCTGGGCTTATTTTTATTTTTCCGCCTGCATCGTTGAGTTTTATGCCGATTCGCTCCAAAAAAGCATTAAATTCTTGAATTGTTCCGTAACCTTCTTTCAGATTATGTACACTAATTGTGTAATGATTCAAATAATATCGGTTGTAAATCACCCAAGCGGCGTACTCACTTTCTTGTTGAAGTGCTTCATAATCTTCCCAAGTTGGCGTTCGCCAAAGTGGATTATGCAGAAATTCATCAACGGCAACACCATCATTCAAATCCAGACTATCGGCTGGGTCAGATTTTACTTCGTCAGTATAACTTTTGATGATTCTTTGGGCATTTTCTGATAAATCATCGACTCGAAGTTCGCTTACAAAAATTCTCGGAAATTGTGTTTCTGGTGGAGAAAACCAGTAAGCGTTCAGTTTTTTACCTTCAAAATTGAAAAAATCACGTTTTTCGTAACCAAAATGCAAGAAAATTTTCTCAAAAGATTGAATTCCCAACTGCGGAACTCCCATTGTGCGAAAAGCTACGTGGTCGTTTTCGATGTCATTTCTATCCGAAATAATTCCTTCGGCAATCATGGCATCGGCTACTTTTTTTACATCGGGTACTCGCTCGCTGTATCTACGCATCAAGCCGTCGAGTACGTACTCTAAGGTTTTTATATTACTATTCATAAACTAATCTTTAAAAAATGAACCATTTTGGGTTTCAAGATAAGAACCGAAATCAATGTCTTCTTGTTTCAAAAATCCTTGTTGTGGGAGTTTTCCATCGGCAACCATTTCTACAACCGCAGCAATTGAAGCAGCCGTTGTCCACGAAATTGCTCGCCAATGTTTACCATCAATTTCGATTGGTTTGTAAGCTCTGTAAAATTCTTCACGGGCAAGTTCTGTACCTTTCCAACCCTCGACAACTGCATAAACATACACTACGTCTTCCTGCACGGGCGGTTTTGCTTCGGTCAGAATTTGCTCCACTAACTGGCGTTTGTCCTTCAAAATTAGTTCATATAATAAAAATTTCATCAGTTTTGCGTGGCCTGGGTAGCGAATAGTTTTATAGTTGAGTGTGTCAACTTTTCCTGCGAAAGTTTCGCACATTGTACCCAGTCCGCCCGAAGTGCTGAAAGCTTCAAATTCCTGTCCTTCAATTTGAATATGTTCGATTCCGTCGAGTGAAGTCACCATTTTTACTTCGCCGTTATGAATCACTTCGGCGTCGTTGATGTATTCGTTTATCACACCAGCAGGCGACCACGTGAACGAATAACCCATCAAACCATTCGGAAAACGAGGCAAAGCTCCCACACGCAGCTCAATATCACGCAATTTTGTGAAACGTTTGGCCAAATCTGCACCTACGATTCCGATTAAACCTGGGGCGAGTCCGCATTGTGGAGCCATTACTGCCGTAGCCGTTTTTGCCATTTCTCTGATGGCCGTAGTTGTTGGCACATCTTCGGTCAAATCAAAATAATGAATACCCAGTTTATGGGCAGTTTGAGCAATCGGCAGATTGAGATTATAAGGCATTGCCGAAACCACCGCATCGAAGTTTTTGAGTGTATTTTCTAAGAAATTGATGTCGTTTACATCACCGAGTAAGACATCAAAGGGCAGCGTGGTAGCAGGTTGGCGGATGTCCATACCCGTAACGGCAAAGCGTTTTGCGAGTAATGTACCAACCAACGAACCTACTTTGCCCATACCAATGACAAGTACGTTTTTCATAGTTGAAAAAAGATTAAAATGTTATAGATGAAGTTAAGTTTCTTCGGTTAACACGTAGGCACGAAAAACACAGAGACGCACCAAGGAAATTCTTAGTGAAACTTAGTGCCTGAGTGTACTTGGTGTTGAAAAGAAAACATGAAAAAGACAACCTAACAAAAGTCAGGAACAAATGAGCAAGCACTACGTAGATAGGCGAGGCGTGCCAAGAGATATTTTAGGTCTTTAAACAATGGAAGAATAATATTTTATGCAAATGTAGAAAATGAAAAGATATTTGCAAGAAAATTGAAAGAAAAAAGAGAACCCTCCCTATTGGGGAGGGCAGGGAGGGGCTGTTAAAGTTTATCTTTATAAGTTTCGTAACCAAAACTTTTTAGTAATTGAAACTCATCATTTTCTTTCCAAATGCCGATTGATGGCAAACCAACACCATTGAAAGTTGTAGTTTTTACCATTGTATAGTGAATCATATCATCAAAAACTACGCTATCACCAATTTTTAAAGGCTTTTCAAAAGTATAATCTCCCATGAAATCACCTGCCAAACAAGTCATTCCACCCATTCTGTAAGTTGGTTTTTCACTGCCTGCTACTGAATCAGTTGCACCCCAAATACGTGGTTTGTAAGGCATTTCGAGCGTATCGGGCATGTGTGCCGCAAATGAAATATCGAGAATAGCTACATCAATTCCTTGAGCATCAACAATATCCAGAACCGTTGAAGTCAAATAACCAGTCTGCCAACCGATGGCCGAACCAGGTTCGAGAATAATTTCGATGTTATAAGTTTCACGTAAACGTTTGATTAGTGAAATCAAATGTTCGTGGTTATAGCCTTCACGAGTCATTAAATGTCCACCACCGAGATTTAGCCATTTTACTTGATGAAGCAAATCTCCAAATTTTTCTTCGATATGAACCAAAGTACGCTCGAGTGTAAAAGAATCATTTTCGCAAAGTGTGTGCGAGTGCAAACCCTCGATTCCTTCGGGGAGTTTTTCGCCCAGTAAATCACGAGTAATACCGAGTCTTGAACCTACAATGCACGGATTATACATATCGGTTTCGACTTCGGCGTATTGTGGATTTATTCTGATTCCGCACGAAATTTTTCGTTCAAAACCTTGCACTTGGTCTTTAAACTGATTCCATTGATTCAAGGAATTGAAGGTAATATGGCTACTATTGGCCATTATTTGGGCAAATTCTGCTGGTTTATAAGCTGGGCAGTAAGTGTGTGCCAAACAACCCATTTCTTCCACAATCAAGCGAGTTTCGTTGAGTGAACTGGCCGTTGCTCCCGATAAATATTGTTTTACCATCGGAAAAGTAGCATACATCGAAAAGCCTTTCAAGGCCACGATGATTGAAGCACCCGATTCGGTTTGAACTCGGTTTAATAATTCAAGATTTCGGCGTAAAAGTTTTTCTTCCAAAACATAACACGGCGAAGGAATTTGAGAAATATTGATTGACATTTTTAAGGCAAAATGGATAATGTAATATGAATAATGCTTTGAAACGCATTTTTGTTTTGCAAAATTACTTATTTAATACCAATCCATAACAAAAAATAGCCCGAACAATGTTGTGCGGGCTAAATGATGAATGGATTTAGGTGAATATTGTTTATACAAATATCTAATCGTCGAGCTTAAAAAAAACTGGAATTGTGAATTTTACTCTTACGTTTCTGCCGTTTTGTTTTCCTGCAATCCATTTTGGCATGAGTTTTACTACTCGCATGGCTTCTTCATCGCAACCAAAGCCAATGCCTTTCATTGTTTCGATGTCGGTAATGCTACCGTCTTTTTCAACGATAAAACTCAAGAAAACTTTACCTTGAATATTGGCACGTTGAGCCGCACTTGGGTACTTGAGATTCTTGCCTAAAAACTTATACATTTCGCTGTTTCCTCCCATAAATGATGGTTGAACTTCGACTACTGTAAATGGTGTATTATCTTCCGCAATTTCAAGAACTTTTGTTACTGTGGGTGGAGCTTCAGTTGGCGGAGTTTCTCCAATTTCATCAGAAATTCCTCCTTCTTTATCAATAGTGCTAATGATAGAAATATCAATTTCACTCTGTGGTGGTGGTGGATTTTCGTGGTCTGTGTTTTCAACTATTTGAATATCAGTATATTGTACTGTTTTCTTTTGCTCTACTTCCTTCGGAGGTTCAGGCTCTTTTGGCTTTTCAATTATTGGTAGTTCATCATCGGGTAACTTTTGAACATTGATAACTACGCCCTCTTTAACTAAATTTTTATCTTTCTGTCTCGCAAAAATAAAGTTCGTGAGCAGCATTAGCCCGAAGAAACTAACGCCAATCCATAAGGCACGATTGAGGTTTTGAGAGTATTTGGTGCGAAGCTCATAAGCACCGTAGTCTTTGTTTCGATGCTCGAAAATCATGTCATCAAGCGTACTTGAATTGGGCAAAGCAGTAGCGGTCACCCCTTGTGTGTAAGGTTTCATTTTAGTAAAAATTTAAGTTGAACATTTGTAGTTTCGCTGAACTACGACACAATGTTAGAGAAGAAAAATTAATTGTGCAAGTAAAAGGATAAAATATTTAGATAATTGTTTAAATATTTATTTGTTGTACTGAAAATTAAATAAAATGTGGCACACCTCGAACAAGGCGTGCCACATTTTTGGACTACAATCTTTTACAAACTATCGTAATAAACCAAAACTTTGGCTACATCAATGTCATTCTTGAAAGACAAATTTTCTTTCTTAATAAAGGCTTCAATCTCCGCTTTCTTATCTTCCAAAGCATCCAAAATTGAGCTTTTCTTGACTTTTACTTTTACGAGTGAATTATCAGCTTTACGAATAAAATATTGAGAATTATCGACGTAAGAATCATATCGGCGGTCGGCACTGTATGCACCTTGATAGTTGGCTTTTAGAACGTTTTTACTCACATATTTTAGCAAAGAAGATTTGTTTTTATACAAAACCATCAAAAAACAAACGGGTACTGTACCGCCGTCGGCTTTGAGGTTTTCTACTTTTACGAATGGATAATTTATATTTTTACTGGCATCATTTATTGTAAATGCAGTGATTTGATTCGGAAATACGATAATAGAATCTCCCTGCGGACGCTTCATCAATAATTCTTTGGTTTGCGTATTGTATTTCAATAAATGGTTTTTCTTGCCAGCGTCGCCATTAGTAAAAACTAATTTTCCCGAAAGCCATTCGTCAATAAAATAGGGTGTTCCTTGCATTCCTTCGTAGCGAAGGTCGTAGGTTCGGACGGCGGCTGAGCCACCTGCAATTTCCTCATTGCGATTTAATGAATTATACATCATCGCTGATTGAATTGATGGGTCTTCTTTTGGGTCAGGGCTTTTTTTCGGTTCTTCTTTTTTTTCTTGAGCAAAAGCTATACTCGAAATTAGTGTAAATAGTAAAATCGCTTTTTTCATAAGTTTAGGTTTGTTTTTGTTGTAAATATAGTGAGCGAACAGAATGTTTGCTCCACAGAAACAAAAAAATCCTGCCATTTTGTGTGACAGGATTTTAAAATATACTACTTTTTATGAATTTCTATCGACTATCGTTTATGGATAATCTACTAAAAATCAATATTCGT
>JBKBSS010000078.1:0-11913 GCA_046291385.1 Emticicia sp.
ATTCTTTACGGAGTTTTCATTGAATTTTGGCAAGGCTCATTACCCATTTCTTTTCATCGTGGTTTTGATTGGTACGATGCCCTGGCTGACGGTGTGGGCGTTATTATTGGTTTGATTGGTGTCTTTTTGGTTACAAAACTTAAATTAAACGAATAGCCAAACCTATCTTAAATTATCGAAGTTTAAAAAACTAACCAAAATATGTCAGTTTTAAGATTAAAATTACCGACTGACCCAAGATGGGTCAATATTGTTGAGAAAAACATTGAAGAGATTCTATCCGACCATGCTTGGTGCGAACAAAAAGCTGCAACCAACGCCATCACGATTGTCACTAACAACCCCGAATATCCAGACCTCGTAACCGATTTACTGGCTTTGGCAAAAGAAGAATTAGAACATTTTCAGATGGTACACGCCATCATCAGAAAGCGAGGATTGCGTTTTAGAAGAGAACAAAAAGATAAATATGTAATCGAACTCGCCGAATACATGAAAAAAAGCCACAACGGCAGCCGTGTATCAGCTTTGGTAGAACGACTACTTTTTTCGGCAATGATAGAAGCTCGCAGTTGCGAACGATTTAAGTTACTTTCAGAAAACATACAAGACCCCGAACTGGCTGTATTTTATAGAGAACTCATGGAGAGTGAGGCAGGGCATTATACAACATTTATCACTTTTGCCCGCAAATATGGCGAAGGAATTGACGTAGAAAAACGTTGGCGAGAATGGATAGAATTTGAAGATTCGGTAATAGCTCGCTACGGAAAATCAGAGTCTATACATGGTTGAGTGTTTGTCGAAATCTTAACTACCACCGCTGGCAGGTTTTTGAACCCTGACAGCGTTAAAACCACTAAAATCTCGCATGAAACCAGTTACTAAAACTATCCTAAAATCATTCGACAAGGCGTACAAGATTCAACCAATAAGCCGTACCGAAATTGAAACTTTCAAAACAAATTACATCAAGTTAGTTGATAGAGTTGAGGAAAGCGAGAACCGCAACGAATCGGAGGAAAACTTCAAAGGTCACTTGATGGACTTTTTGAAAAATACTTATTTTCAAAAAAATACCGATTCGGCGAGCCGATTGGTAGCACCCAAAGGTAAAACCGATTTTGTGATTCATACCACAAACGAGGGTTCTTCACCTGCTGCAATACTTTTTGAGGTAAAGTGGCCCAAAAACACCGCCGAAATGGTGAGCCGTACCAACCTCAACACAAAGGCAATGCAAGAACTAATGCTTTACTATTTTGAAGAACGTTCAAAGCATCAAAACAACGATATAACGCATTTAATCATTACCAATATACACGAATGGTTTATCTTTGAATCGAACACCTTTGAACGCCTTTTCTATAAAAACAGTAAACTCCTAAAAGATTTTAAGGACTGGAAGGACGGCAAAAAAAGCAGACCCAACCACCAATACAACTCAATTAGAAGCCGAAATAGATGCAATGGTTTATGAATTATGTGACCTAACCGAGGAAGAAATTGCGATAGTGAATAACTCCATTGTGGGGGGATGATAACAAAAAACGCTGGCAGGGTTTTGAACCCTGCCAGCGTTAGAAAACCCACCAACGTTGAAAAACTTAAATTAGAATCAAAGTGAATTCGATAATAAAAACATCATAAACGATGAAGAAAAACGTAGAAGCTTTACAGCCCAATTCATTCTATCATATCTACAACAGGGGTATCAACAGCGAAGATATTTTCAAAGAATCTCGAAATTACGGCTATTTTCTCGAAAAATACGCCAAATACATCGAACCAATCGCCAAGACCTACGCTTATTGTCTGTTAAAAAATCATTTTCATATAGCTATTCATACCCGTACGACCGAAGAAATTCTTGATTTTTATGCCGTAAAGAATGAAGGCAAACAAAATAAACTATCAGCATCTGACATCATTTCAAAGCAATTTTCACATTTGTTCAATGCTTATGCTCAAGCAATAAACAAATCATACACCCGCACAGGTGGACTTTTTGAAGAACCATTCCTAAGAATTTTGATTGAAAACGATGAATACCTCAAAACGTTAATTGTTTATATTCATCGAAATCCCCAAAATCATGGTTTTGTAGATGATTTTAAGGTTTATCGACATACTTCGTATCAGTCTTTTCTATCTACTGCACAAACAAAACTTCCGAGAGAGCAAGTACTAAATCTTTTCGGCAATGAAGCAAGCTACGAACAATCGCATAAATCAGATATAGATAATGTAGAATGGGGAAAATTTATGCTTGATTTGTAGCAAACGCTGGTGGTAATAAAAAAACGCTGGCAGGGTTCAAAACCCTGCCAGCGTTAGAATACACTTAATTAATTATTGTGGGCCCACTTGGAATCGAACCAAGCACCTACTGATTATGAGTCAGTTGCTCTAACCGAATGAGCTATAGGCCCTAAAACCGTATTATTGGTTTTGTGATGCAAAAATAAGATAAAAATTTTGTTCTGCCAAAAAATTAAAAAATTCCTTCATAAAATTCTGACATCGAAAGTTCAATTTCGAGCGAATGCAGCCGAATTTTTTCTTCCAAAGAATTATATGAATAATATTGCCAAAAATCAACCAGGTGGCGTTCCGCATTGGCTTGCTTAAAAAATACTTCTACCCAAATTTTATGCTGTGAAACTAATAGATATTCTACAAAAGTGTTGAGTTGTTGATATTTTTTAAACTTTTCTCCTCTATCATATTCGGCAGTTTCGTTCGATAAAACTTCCACTATCAAACACGGTTTTTTTTACTGCATTTTTATTTTCTGCATGAACCTCTGGTTTGCCACAAATCACCGAAGCATCAGCATAAACATAATTTTCTTCGTTGTAGCCAATCATCAAATCGCTTTGAAAAACATCATATTTTCTATCCTTCAAAGCATTTGAAAGCATAGTTACTGCTCGACTCGACAATAAACTGTGATTCACCGACCCGCCCGCCATCGCAAAAACCTCGCCTTCGTGGTAGGCTATTTTATAATCTACTTGACTCTGTAATTCAAGATAATCTTCAATAGTATAATAAGATTTGAAAGCTGGTTATCCCGTAATTTTGATTATTTTCTCTACAAAAATATCATTATCAATGTAAAGCAGGAAATTTTATCCTCATTTTTCTCCTCTTCACAACTAAAATTTTCTTCTTTGTGTTGTTGTAAAGAAGCATCAAAAAATAAAACTTTACCTTTGCACACTCGCCAAAGCTAATCAAACGCATGACCAACAAACGCAAAATATTCAATGACCCCGTTTATGGCTTCGTTAGCGTACCTTCTGATTTAATTTATGATTTAATCGAGCATCCTTTTTTCCAGCGTTTACGTCGTATAAAGCAACTGGGCATGGCCGAATACGTCTATCCAGGGGCTTTGCATACTCGTTTTCATCATGCTTTGGGTGCAATGCACCTCATGGGGCAAGCCTTGCAGGTTTTGCAGACCAAAGGACATTATTTGCTTGATGTTGAAATCGAAGCGGCACAAATCGCTATTTTGTTACACGATATTGGTCACGGGCCGTTTTCACACGTCCTCGAATATACAATCTTGAATGATGTGCATCACGAGCATATTTCGGCATTACTGATGGAAAAACTCAACCAAGAGTTTGGTGGACAGCTTGATTTAGCCATCGAAATGTTTAATGGCACTTATCACCGAGAGTTTTTTCATCAACTTATTTCAAGTCAACTTGACATGGATAGAATGGATTACCTCAACCGTGATTGCTTTTTTACGGGTGTGGCCGAAGGCACAATCGGCGTTGACCGCATCATAAAAATGCTCAATGTGGTTGATAATCAGTTAGTTGTTGAAGAAAAAGGTTTGCTAAGTGTCGAAAACTTTTTGAACGCTCGACGATTAATGTATTGGCAGGTATATTTGCACAAAACCTCAATTTGTACCGAAGCCATGCTTATACAAATTATCGGGCGAGCCAGAGAATTAATAAAATTAGGAGAATCTTTATTCGTTACGCCTTCATTTTCGTTATTTTTGAAAGAAAATATTTCACTCGAATCGTTCGACAATGATAAAAAATATTTGAAAGCATTTACCGAAATTGATGATTATGATATTTGGGCGTGCATAAAAACTTGGCAGCATCATTCCGATAAAATTTTATCGACAATCTGTACAGATTTACTGAATCGAAATTTGTATAAAGTCAAGATTTCAAATTCCCCGATTGAGGAATCTTTTATTCAAAGTATTAAGGAATTATTGCTCGAAAAAGGAATTTCTGAAAACGAACTAAAATATTTTATTACCGAAGGCGATGTAAGCAATAAAGGCTACGTTTCGGGCGATGAAACCATCAATATTCTTACAAAAAACCGAAATGTTGTAGATATTGCCGATGCGTCTGATTTGCCAACTATAAAAGCTTTGAGTAACATCGTGAAAAAATACTATGTATGTTGGGGCAAAAACGTATCTTTGCAATGATTTTGCTATAATGAGATAACTTTTTGTATTATTTAAAGATTATTTTTAAATAAAATTATTGAGTTGAGAGAAACATAAATAGTTTGTACAACTAAATGGAAAAGTACTGACGCAAAACTTCCGCAAGGGTATCAACTTGCACAACCCCACAAATATGGAATTTACGGTTAAGCAAATAGCACACCTACTGAATGGTGAAGTAAAAGGAGACGAAAGCCTCACTATCAGTCAGTTAGCCAAAATTGAAGAAGGTACCAATGGCGATATTTCTTTTCTCGCCAACGAAAAGTATGAGCCTTTTCTCTACACAACCAATGCAACGGCCGTAATCGTAGCTCAAAACTTCGAGCCTCGCAAGGCATACAACCCAACACTTATACTTGTCGAAAACCCTTACATTGCTTTTACGCAATTATTGGAAGAATACCAAAAAATGCTGGATGCTTCTAAAAACGGCATCGAACAACCATCATTTGTGGGCGAAGGAACTTCGGTGGGAGAGAATATCTACCAAGGAGCATTTTCGTATATCGGCAAAAACTGTATAATCGGCAAAAATGTAAAAGTTTACCCACAAGCATATATCAGTGATAATGTCAGCCTCGGCGATAATACCATTATCTATGCGGGTGTGAAAATATACGCCAACTGTGTAATCGGAAACAACTGCGTGGTTCATTCAGGAGCAGTCATCGGCAGCGATGGCTTCGGTTTTGCTCCGCAAGCCGATGGAACTTACAAGACAATTCCACAGTTGGGAAATGTAATACTCGAAGATAACGTAAGTATTGGCTCAAACTCCACGATTGATTGTGCCACAATGGGGTCAACGATTATTCGTAAAGGAGCAAAAATTGATAATTTAGTACAAATTGCCCATAATGTTGAAATTGGCGAAAACACAGTCATTGCCGCACAAACAGGCGTTGCGGGTTCGACCAAAATCGGAAAAAATTGTGTACTCGGCGGTCAAGTAGGTGTAAATGGACATATTACGATAGCCGATGGCACAAAAGCTGGTGGAAAAGCTGGTATTACCAAGAGCGTCAAGAAAACAGGTACATCACTCAACGGAAATCCAGCCTTCGATATAAACGATTATTTAAGGTCAATGGCGGTTTTACGCAAACTTCCAGCCATCGAAAAACAGGTAAAAGCCCTCGAAGAACAACTCTTAGAGCTAAATCAGCAAGGAGTTTTGGCATAAAATAACAATTCCTCTATTCAATATAACAAATACATTTGCCTAAGAAAAAAGTAGAATTCACAATGAATGTTAAGCAACAAACCCTCAAAAAAGTAGTATCAATCACAGGTGTAGGTTTACACACTGGCGAAAAAGTAACCATGCTTTTACAACCTGCGGCGGTCAATCACGGATATAAATTCCAGAGAATTGACTTGCCAAATAAACCAATTGTAGAAGCCGATGTAGATTACGTTGTTGATACTTCAAGAGGTACTGTCTTGGAAAAAGAGGGTGTAAGAATACATACAACCGAACATATTTTATCGGCATTGGTTGGCCTTCAGATTGATAACGTTTTGATTCAACTTGACGGCCCAGAAATTCCGATTGTTGATGGAAGTGCGATTCAGTTTGTAGAATTAATCGAAGAATCGGGCATTGATGAGCAACACGCTTTGCGTAATTATTACGAAATCGAAGAAGCAATTCACTTCCGCAACGACGACCAAAGTATCGAATTAGCGGCCCTACCGCTCAATGATTATCGCCTAACGGTAATGGTTGATTATAATTCAACCGTTTTGCAAAGTCAACACGCTCAGTTGCACGATATTAGCTTTTTCAAGCAAGAAATTGCTCCGTGTCGTACATTTGTTTTCTTGCACGAACTCGAAGCACTTTTCAAAGCAGGCTTAATTAAAGGTGGAAATATTGATAATGCCGTAGTGATTGTTGACCGTGAAATTTCGGAAGAAGAAGTTGAAAACTTAGCAACATTGCTCAATAAAGAAAAAATTAGTATTGGAAAAACAGGTATTTTGAATGACATGCCTTTGCGTTTTCCTAATGAGCCAGCTCGCCACAAATTGCTCGATGTAATGGGAGATTTGGCCTTAATTGGTCGCCCATTAAAAGCACATATTTTGGCAGCACGCCCTGGCCATACACCAAACGTGGCTTTGGCTAAAAAAATCAAAAAACAAATAGCGGATTCGGCAAAAAGCACGCCGCAATACGACCCAAATACACCACCAGTATATAATGTTAGTGATATTGCTCGCCTCCTACCCCACCGTTATCCGTTTGCTCTCGTAGATAAAATTGTCTATCTTGATGGACAGATGGTTGTAGGCATCAAAAATATTACGATGAATGAACCTCAATTTACAGGCCACTTCCCTGACAATCCAGTGATGCCAGGAGTACTTCAAATTGAGGCGATTGCACAAACAGGTGGCGTTTTAGTACTGACCTCAACGGGCGACCCAGAAGCCTATTGGCCATATCTGGTCGGAATTGATAATTGTCGATTCTACCGCAATGTTTTACCAGGCGATACGTTAATTATCAGATGTACACTTCTTGCCCCTATCAGACTCGGTGTAGCAAAAATGCACGGAGAAGCATGGGTTGGCAAAACCCTCGTATGTGATGTTAATATGACCGCCCGATTAGTAAAAAAAGCAAAATAATACACAAGATAAAAGTTCTGAGTTATTTGTTGTGAGTTTTTTTTAAACACTCACAACAAATAACTCAGAACTCAGAACTTAGAACTCAGAACTCTATCAAATGAATCAACCGTTGGCGTATATACACCCCGATGCAAAAGTTGCACAAAACGTTGTCATAGAACCGTTTGCTGTAATCCACAAAGACGTAGAAATTGGCGAAGGAACTTGGATAGGTTCGCACGCTATCATTATGGAAGGTGCCAGAATTGGCAAAAACTGTAAGGTTTTCCCAGGGGCTGTTATCTCGGCAGTTCCGCAAGATTTGAAATTTAAAGGTGAAAATACCGTTACAATTATTGGCGATAACACTACCATTCGTGAGTGCGTAACCGTTAATCGTGGTACTGTCGATAAGCACCGAACCGAAATCGGAGCAAATTGCCTTATCATGGCCTACGCCCATATTGCCCATGATTGTATTATTGGTAATAATGTTATTTTGGCAAACTGTGTGCAACTCGCAGGACACATTACCGTTGGCGATTTTGCTAATATTGGTGGTATGTCAGCCGTACAACAATTTGTTAAAATTGGCAAACATACTTATATCGGAGGTTGCTCGCAAATCCGTAAAGATGTTCCACCATTTATCAAAGCTGCTCGTGAACCACTTTCTTATGCAGGTATCAACTCAGTTGGACTGCGTAGAAGAGGTTATTCTGATGAAAAAATTGCCGAAATTCAAGGCATTTACCGCTATATTTATCTTCGTGGCTTGAATAATACCGATGCTATTACGCAAGTGGAATTAGAATTTCCTGCTACTCCAGAGCGTGATGATATTTTGAACTTTATCTCAAATTCGGAGCGAGGAATCATCAAAAGTCCAGTTAAAAAAGCAACGGAGGAGTAAAACAAGTCAACGGTTAACGGTCGATAGTCCATAATGAAAAATATTACTATTCATTATAAAAATCAATACTGTTGCCTTTATTTTCATAAACATCAGTTGACTGTGGTCAGCGGACTGTGGACTCATCAGATGAAGATTCAATTAGAAAATCTTGGCAAGAAATTTCGTAAAGAATGGATTTTCCGAAATGTCAATTTAAGTTTCGAGGCAGGTAAAAATTATACCTTCGTCGGACCAAATGGCAGCGGAAAATCTACTCTTTTGCAGGTTTTGATTGGTGTAATGCCACATACTGAAGGAAAAGTTTCGTATAGTAATATTAATCAAGAAGTTTCGGTTGATGATATTTACAAAAAAATCGTAGTCGCTGCTCCGTATCTCGAATTAGTCGAAGAATTTACTTTGCTTGAATCAGTCGAATTTCATCAAAAATTTAAGCCTTTCAAAGACCAACTTTCTGCCGCCGAACTCATCGAAATAATACAGCTTGCTCCGCATAAAGACAAAACTATCAAGAATTTTTCATCGGGAATGAAGCAACGCCTCAAACTCGGTTTAGCGTTTTATTCGGAAGCACCAATCATCTTGCTCGACGAACCAACTTCAAATCTTGATGTTCAAGGCACAAACTGGTATCTCGAACAAATCGAAAAACATACAACTGACCGCCTTTTAATTATTTGCTCAAATCAGCCAACAGAATATGCTTTCTGCAAAAATATTGTTGATATAAGAGATTATAAGTAGTCCACGGTCAATAGATAAAAGTCCACAAAATTGCAGTTACCTTAATCATATTCACTTAAACTATACCAATTCTTTACCAAACACAAAAAAATATTTGTGTTTTCAAAAAATGAAACAACACAGATTTTATACTGGAACAAGGATGTTGAAATGACGAAGGGAGTAGTTTTAAATATCCATAATTTACTTGAAGAAGAAGACGTAAATCATTTATTAAGTTAGTTTCACAAATTCAATATTTCGCTTCAAACCCTCCAACTTTGTGCGTTTTACGGCACTTCTTCGGAAAATTTCTTGAAAAACTTCGTGCGAAATTTCTTCCCAATCTTTTTTTGTAAATTGCTGCAAATCAGCATTTTGTCTAAAATCTGGGGTTTGAGTTGGCCGAGTAAAACGGTTCCACGGACAAACATCTTGGCAAATATCACAACCAAAAATCCAGTTTTCAAATTTACCTTTTACTTCATCAGGAATTGCTTCTTTGAGTTCAATCGTAAAGTAAGAAATACATTTCGAGCCATCAACCACATAAGGCTGCGTAATGGCATCGGTCGGGCAAGCATCTACGCAGCGAGTGCAAGTGCCGCAATAATCTTTCATGGCAGTATCAGCTTGAAGTTCTAAATCGCAAATGATTTCGCCGATGAAAAAAAAACTCCCGATTTCTCTCGTTATCAGATTTGTGTGTTTTCCGACCCAGCCGATTCCGCTTTTTTTTGCCCAAACTTTGTCCATCACAGGAGCAGAATCCACAAAAACTCGCCCATTTACTTCGCCAATTTCTTCCGAAATATAGGCCATCAAATCTTTCAATTTATCTTTCAGCACAAAATGATAATCTGTGCCGTAGGCGTATTTTGAAATTTTATAATTATCGTCGTTTTCAGGTAAAGTTTGTTCGGGAAAGTAGTTCAGAATGACCGTAATGACCGATTTTGCTCCATCAACCAGCTTTCGTGGGTCAAGGCGTTTATCGAAATGATTGGCCATGTAGGCCATTTTTCCGTGATAATTAAGATTAAGCCATTTTTCCAGACGTGGAGCTTCTTCTTCCAAAAAATCAGCTTTCGATATACCGCAGGCATCAAAGCCCAATTCGGTGGCTTTTGCTTTAATGAGTTCAGAGTGTTTTATTTGCAGGAAATCTATCAATTTTTGTAGAAAGTTCGGAGAAAAGAGTTTTGAGCTATTAGTTCAAAATCAGTGTCATTATGAACGAGTAAAACATTGTTTTCAATAGCTATTTGAACTATCAAACAATCGGTACTTTTCCTGATGGTGACACCTTTTTTTCTTAAATCAAGATAAAGTTTTGCGGCAGCAACGGAAGTTTTTTCCCAGTCAGGTTTCAGAATATTAAAACTTTCCAAGACTATCTGTTTTTGCATAAAATCCTTTTCTGTCTTAACTCCCTGTAAAATTTCTTGAATAATCGTGGGAGTTAATAAAAGATTTTGAGAAGCATATTCAACGTATTCTTCTAAAAGCATTGACTGTTTACTTTTTGTATTTTTAAACAAATCAATCCGAACGCATTTGTTCCAAATCCCCTTCCCAAGCATTTTAGCCTTTCCAAGTCAATACTGGTTGGCGTAAAAGATTTCTTAAATACTCGTTCAATGCCTCATTTACAGCTTCTTTTTTGGTTTTAAACTGCTTCATCGACATTATTTGTGCCAATTTTTCTTGGTCAATATCAATATTTGTAGCCATATTTATTAATTTTACACACAAAGATAATTGTTTCTTTTGTGCAAATTATAAAATAAAATTAGACATTTTTTAAAACAAACGCATCAAATACTCCTTTTTCGTCAATTTCAACCTCAATAGGTACATAAAAAAAACGATTTAATTCTGATTCTGAAAGTTGTGGTTTTAGCTTTACCATATCTTTTTCAGTCGTGATTATTTGCAATTTTTCACTGTTTTCTTGTAAGATTTTATCAATATCTTTTCTCGTAAAAGCATGGTGGTCAGGAAAATCAAAGATTTTCTCCAGCTTTAAACCATTTTCTGAAAGATATTTTATAAAAACTTCGGGTTTGGCGATGGCCGTCAAAACTCCAACATTTTTTGTAGCATCAAAATCATTCTTTGAAGCATAAGAAGTAATTTCCTGATAAGAAATTTTTGAAAAAAATACTGGAACATCCGCTTTTGTATAAACTAAAACTTTGTTCTGAATCTTTGCCTTTTCTTGTTCAGTAATCAGACTTGGGCATTTGGTGATAATAACTGCATCGGCACGTTTGGCACTGTTTCTAATATCTCGCAACCGACCAAAAGGCACTAAACTATCTTCATAAAAAGGTTTATTATAGTCAGAAAGTAGCAGGTTTAAGTGCGGAGCAATTTTTCGGTGCTGAAAAGCATCATCAAAAATAACTATCTGATTATCAGCAAACAATACTTGAATTTTATCAACCCCTTCTACCCTATTTTCACAAACAACAACATTTATTTTATCCTTAAATTTTAAATAATATTGCATTGGTTCATCGCCAATAGTTTCGGCGGTTGCTTGTCCGTTTGCTAAAATAAAACCTTTCGTCTTTCGGCCGTAGCCTCGGCTCAATGTACTAATATTAAATTTTTCGCTCAAAAGTCTCACTAAATACTCTACGTGCGGAGTTTTGCCTGTGCCGCCCAAACTCAGATTTCCGACATTGATTGTCAGCACTTTAGGCTTAGTTGAGTGCATCAAACCTTTATCAAACAGCCAATTACGCACGAAAATTACGGCATAATAAAGCCCATACAGCGGAAAAAATATTACTTTTAGCAGCAAGAAAATAACCTTCATTTGGTTGAATTTTTGTAGATTTATTGGTTCTTTCGAGAGCAAGCGGCTCGAAAAGCATATAAATCACCGATTTATGTCATAAAAAACAAAAGTTTCTGTACTTTTGCCAAAATTAAGCATTTTTCAATGGGTCTGAAAGTCAAATGGTTGAAGCACACTTTAAAGTTCAAGTTTGAAGCGGGAACTTCACGTGGTGTCTATACCGAGAAAGATACTTTTTTCTTAAAAATCTTCGATTCTGAAAACCCGTCGGTTTTTGGCGTGGGAGAAGCTGCCCCATTGAAAGGACTCAGTATTGATGATTTCCCTAATTTCGAGCAAATT